>JAUNUL010000157.1 GCA_030538175.1 Propionibacteriaceae bacterium
CGAGAACCTCGGCCCGCAGGAGTTCGCTGCGTTCAGCAAGCTCCGTGGACGCCTCGGGATGGAGGTCCTGGCCCACGACGACCCGGGCACGGTCGGTGCGTTGATCAACGCGGTGCGTCGGGGTCGGGTCGTCTGCCTGCTCAGCGATCGTGATCTCCCGGGCACGGGCGTGCCGGTGTCGTTCGCGGGGCAGCCGGTCACGATGCCGGCCGGGCCCGCGCTGGTGGCTCGCCGCACTGGGGCAACCCTGCTTTCCGCGGCCGGTCATTATGTCGGGGACGGCATGGTGCTGGAGATTTCCAGGCCCATCCCCACGCAGCCAGGACGCGACGGATTGGTGGCGATGACCCAGCAGATCGCGGACTTCTTCACCGATCAGGTCCGCAGGGCGCCGGCCGATTGGCATTTGCTGCAGCCCTTCTTCCAAGATATGCACGAGCAGGTCGCGGGCTTGGACGGGGAGGGACAGCCATGAGAGTGGGGTTGGTCTGTCCCTATTCCTTCAGCGCCCCGGGCGGGGTGCAGAACCACGTCCTGGGCTTGGCCGGGTGGCTTCGGTCCCAGGGCCACGAACCGGCGATCCTGGCCCCGGGACCGCTGCCGATTGCAGCCCTCCATCGGCAGGGCCTCGACGAGCGGCATATGACCAGCCTCGGTGGCACCCTCGCCATTCCCTGGAACGGGTCGGTGGCCAGGGTTTCGGCCGGACCCTCCACGGCTTGGCGGGTCCACCGCTGGCTTGCGGCCCAGAATCTCGATGTGCTGCACCTGCACGAACCGGTCACGCCGTCTGCCGCGCTGTGGGCCCTGCTGACCGCCCAAGTGCCCATCGTGGCCACGTTCCACATCGCGACCGACCATTCGCGGGCCCTGGCGGCCGCGGGGCTGGCGTTCTCGCGCCCCCTCGGCAGCATTCGCCGGTCGATCGCGGTCTCCGCAACAGCGGCCACGGTGGTCCGCCGGCACTTCCGCCTCGAACCCACCATCATCCCCAATGGGATTGACACCGCCGACTTTGCCGGGCCCAGGGAGTCCTTCTCCCCGCACCGCGTGTTGTTCCTGGGGCGAGCCGATGAGCCGCGCAAGGGGCTACGCGTGCTGCTGTCATCCCTGCCGAGGCTGCTCACTCTGGCCGACGAACTGGACGTCGTCGTAGCGGGACCGGGGCAGCCGGACCTGCCCCCGGGCGTACGCAGTGTCGGGGTGCCCGACGACGATGCCCGCGCGGAACTGCTGCGTACCGTCGACATCCTCGTCGCACCCAACACCGGCGGGGAGAGCTTCGGGCTCATCCTCGTGGAGGCCATGGCGGCAGGGACGTCAGTCGTCGCCTCCAATCTGCCGGCCTTCCAGGACGTGCTCACCGGGGTCGATGGGCGGATCGTGGGGCGCACGTTCCCCGTCGGTGATTGCGCCGGGTTGGCCCGGGCCGTCGCTGCCACCCTCACCAACCCGATCGCTTCCCCGCGGGAACTGCGGGCCCACGCAGCCCGTTTCGACTGGCAGGAAGTCGGGCCCGCGGTGCTGGAGACGTACGCGCAGGCCATCGCCTGATCAAGCCTGCGCAGGGGTTGTCTCCTGCCGCAGTGTCTGCGGACTACTCTGGGCGAGTGACCCCGCCCGAATCGAACGTGCCCGCGCGCAAGGACGCGAGCATGGACCTGCTCAATGACATCCTGCGCAACCCGATGGACTCCGACTATCACGCGGTAGCCCAGCGGGGAGGTCCGAAGCCGAAAGCCTCGCGCCTGTCGCTGCTGGTGATTGCGCTGCTCATCGGGGCGATGTTCACCCTGTCAGCGGTGCAGACCACCCGCAGTGCACCCGTCGCCGCGACCGAGCGCCAACACCTGATCCGACAGGCCCAGGAGCAGGGCGCCGAGCAGGAAGACCTGCGCAATCAGATCGAAGTCCTGCGCACGGAGAACGCGAACTCCCGAGCCACGCTGCTGGCCGACAGCGAGGACGCACGCATCGCCCAGGACGAGATCACCCGCCTGGCCCCCGGTGCCGGCGAGGTCCCGGTCGCCGGACCGGGCATCGTCATCGTCGTGGATGACGCGCCGGCGGTGCGCGACGACAAGCTCAACCGGGTGCTGGACAACGATCTGCAGGCCTTGGTGAACGGGTTGTGGCTCGCCGGAGCGGAGGCGATCGGCATCAACGGACACCGCGTCTCCTCGCTCACCGCGATTCGCAATGCCGGGGATGCCGTCACCGTGAACTATCGTTCACTCACCAGGCCCTATCGCATCGAAGCGATCGGCGACCCCGACAAGCTCGCCGCACGATTCGCGGACAGCCCGGGCGGACAGGTCTGGCAGAGTCTGGCCCAGAATTACCAGATGAGGTTCGACATCACCCAGGCACAACAGATCGAACTCCGGGCGGATCCAAGCCTGGGACTGAAGCACGCGAGGAGGGCGACATGATTCCGTTGATCGGTCTGCTCGTCGGCATCATCCTCGGGATTGTTCTCGAACCGTCGCTGCCCGGTTTCCTGCAGCCCTATCTCCCCATCGCGATCGTGGCGGCCATGGACGCCATGTTCGGTGGTCTGCGCGCCTTCCTCGAAGGGGTCTTCACCGACCGCGTCTTCGTGATCTCATTCGTGTCGAACGTGCTGATTGCAGCCCTGATCGTGTGGATGGGTGACCAGATCGGGGTCGGTGCCCAGCTCTCCACAGCGGTCGTCGTCGTCCTGGGGATCCGCATCTTCACCAACATGGCCGCGATCCGAAGGGCCCTGTTCCATGCCTGAGGAGAGCGCAGAGCAGGAGCGCGTCTCGGCGGAAACGCTCGCAGGCCAGGAGAAGTCCGCTGCGGAGGGCAAGGCTGCAGGCGAGGAGAAGTCCGAGCCGGAGGGTGCCGCTGAGGTGCTCGGTCCTGTCCCGCCGCCGTCGGCGTGGCGTCAGCTGCGGGTGGCGCTGACCGCACCCCAACGGACGCAGTTCATCATCGCCGCGGTCGCCTGCTTGGTCGCCTTGTCCGTGGTGTGGCAGATCCGCGCCCGGGCTGACGACGAGATGTATCGCACCGCTCGTCGCGCAGACCTCATCCAACTCGTCGATGGGCTCTCGGAGGAAACCCGACGACTGGAGAGCGAACTGCAGGAGCTCGAGGAGACCAAGCGGGAGCTCCTCTCCGGTGATGACGCCCGCAGGGTGGCCCGCGATCAAACCCAGCGACGCCTCGATGCGCTGTCTGTGTTGGCGGGCACCGCACCCGCGAGCGGGCCCGGCGTACGCATCACGATCAGCGACCCCCAGGTCAAGCTGGGCGCTGCGATCCTGCTGGATGCCATGGGTGAGATGCGCGACGCCGGGGCCGAGGTGATGGAGTTCAACGACACGATCCGGGTCACGGCCAACAGCTGGGTCGGTGGCAGCCCCGGACGGCTCATCGTGGACGGCACCCGCTTGCCCGAGGTCATCGTCCTCGAGGTGATCGGGGATCCGCATGCTTTGGAAGAGGCTGCGCGCTTCCGTGGAGGCCTGGCATCAGAGGTCTCCAGCCCGCAGATCGGGGGTCGGATCACCATCGAGCAGGTCGAAGATCTCGACATCCAGTCGGTCCGGACGCCCGCGGAGAACGTGTACGCCAAGCCCGCCGGCTGAGTTGCCTCCACTGCTCTGCGACGGTTCCCCGAACTTGATCCCCAGGCACACCCACAGAGTCGTCGAGACCGTTAGGCTGGGCACGTGAAACAGCCGGGAACCACCGGCGCCACATCGATTCAGGAGGTTGTGATGGCCGAATTCCCGGAGGACCTGCGGTATAGCGCTGACCACGAATGGGTCCGCCCCGGCAACGAGTTGGTCGTGCGGGTTGGTGTGACCGATTATGCCGCCGAGCAGCTCGGAGACATCGTCTATGTCCAGCTGCCCGAGGTGGGGGACTCGGTCGAGGCTGGCGACGCCTGTGGTGAGCTCGAGTCGACCAAGAGCACGTCCGATCTGCAGGCCCCCGTCTCAGGTGTGATCACCGCCGTGAACCAGGCGGTCGTGGACGCCCCGGAAACGATCAACGCCGACGCCTATGGCGACGGTTGGCTCTATGAGGTCGAGATGGGTTCTGCTGAGGATCTCGAGGACCTGATGGACGCCGACGCCTATAGCGAGCACGTCGACAGCTGACCCCATCTGTCCGCCTCGCCGACAGGCGAGAGCTGAACCCAATGTCGGCGCGGCCGACAAAAGACAAGCAGGTTAGACTTGGCACCCGTGCCGGGCCAGCCGCGTTCCAGCGGTGACCGAAGCGATCAGAAACGAGGAAGTCAGCGACGATGCCTTATTGCACTCAATGTGGCAACAGCAATCCCGACGGCAGCAATTTTTGTGCGCGGTGCGGTGCTGAGCTGGTCAAGTTCGATGACCTCGTGGGCAAGGAACCCTCCGGTGACACGACGACGTCGATTCCGGCGATCTCCGACGATGTCACGACTGGTGGTCGTGAGTTGTCCGCGGAGGACGAGGCCGCGGTCGATGCTCTGCCGACCTCACATGCCCTGTTGATCGTTCAGCGCGGCCCCTCTGCGGGTGCCAGGTTCCTGCTGGACGCTGAGCAAACGACTGCAGGGCGGCACCCCGACTCCGACATCTTTCTGGATGACATCACTGTGTCCCGGCACCACGTGCGGTTCACCCGCACGTCGAACGGGCGGACGGTGGTCGATGTCGGCAGTCTCAATGGCACCTATGTCAACCGCACGCTCATCGACGGGGAGGTGCTGCTGCGGCCGGGTGACGAAGTCCAGATCGGCAAGTTTCGCATGATCTATTTTGCGAGTCCGACCGGAACGGATTGATGGCCGGCGCGTCCTTGCTGAGCATCGGGCAGGTCATGACGCTGCTCCGCGCAGAGTTTCCCGACATCTCGATCTCAAAGATCAGGTTCCTCGAGAGCGAGGGGCTGGTGTCACCCGAGCGTGCCGCCTCCGGATATCGCAAATACTCCGAAACGGACATCGAGCGACTGAACTACATCCTGCGTGTGCAGAAATCGCACTACCTCCCGCTGAAAGTCATCCGGGAACACCTCGAGATGATGGACCGGGGGATGGTGCCCCCGAAGCTGGAGACGCCACGCCCCGCGCCGCCGGAGGAGACTGATCCGGCAGCAGCCGCCCCCGCGGGCGCGCCGAAGAACACGCGGGCGCGTCAACAGCAGTTGCGCCTGTCCCGTGCAGAACTCCTTGAGGCCAGCGGACTCGCGGAGGCGGCCCTGGTGGAGTTGGAGAAGGAACACATCGTCATGCCCCGGCGGGGCACCAATTACTACGGCCGGGATGCGGTCGCCATTGCGATCGCGGCTCGCAGACTCGCTCCCTATGGGATCGACGTACGCCATCTCCGCCAGGTCAAAAGCTATGCCAGCCGTGAATACGGGATCATCGAGCAGGCGATCGCGCCCTATCAGCGGCGCGCCGGCAGCTCCCGCGAAGTTGCGGCCGACGTGACGCAGCTGATGATTCACGTCCACGCCGCGATGATGCGGATCGCCAGCGAGCGTTGACTGGATGGGTGTGGGCCAACGGCACTGGCCCGACCCCGTAGGGTGGGGGACATGCGGGAACTCGATGTCATGGGCGTCCGGGTCGAAATGCCCTCCAATATCCCCATGGTCCTTCTCCGTGAGGTCGGGGGCCATCGGTATCTGCCGATCTGGATCGGGGCGAACGAGGCGTCGGCCATCGCCAACGCCCAGGAAGGTGTCGTGCCACCGCGTCCCCTCACCCACGATTTGATGATCGACACGCTGACCGCTCTGGGGCACACGTTGAGCGAGGTGCACATCACCGAGTTGGTGGGGCGCACCTTCCACGCCGTCCTGGTTATCGATGGCGTCGAAGTGAGCGCCCGACCTTCCGACGCGATCGCTTTGGCATTGCGCTGCGGGGCCGAGATCCTGTGCGCCGAGGAGGTGCTCGATACTGCGGGCATCGACGTGCCTGAAGCCGAGGATGACGAGGTCGAGAAGTTCCGCGAGTTCTTGGACCACGTCAGCCCCGACGATTTCGTGACCGACGACGACTCCTCGTCCTGACCACCAGCCAAGCCTCGCCCAAGCCTCAACCGGGGGTTGATCCGGAGATCTCACCTCGAACACCGACCTCCCGGACGTGCATTGCCCCTAGTCAAAGGCATGTTGCGGGTCGTTGGGTAACGGTCTTGTGCGGAGATCGTGACCTTTCGACTCGGGCGTGTCGTTGCACTGGGCGGGCGTGGAGACGTACCGTCTCGGTGTAGTTCCACTGCCGTAGTTCGGATGGTGGAATCACCCGGAAGCCCCCAAAGTGAGGTACGCCCAGTGAACAGCAGCCGAGAAGCCCTCCCCACGGACAAGCCCGTGGTGGCGCAGGATCTTCTGTTCGATGGTGAATTCACCCCGGTGCCCGAAGATGCAGGTTTCCGCGGGCCGGTTGCTGCCAACGTGGCCGGCATCAGTTATCGCCAGCTCGACTATTGGGCCCGCACGGGTCTGGTCACCCCGGAGATCCGGGGTGCTGCCGGCTCCGGGTCGCAGCGGCTGTATTCCTTCCGCGACGTGTTGTTGTTGAAAGTCATCAAACGTCTCATTGATGCCGGCATCTCGCTGCAGCAGATCCGCAAGGCCGTGGATCACCTGCGTGCCCGTGGCGTCAACGACTTGACCACGATCACCCTGATGAGCGATGGCGTGACCGTGTTCGAGTGCACCAGCGATCATGAGGTCATCGACCTCCTGAGCGGCGGCCAGGGCATGTTCGGCATCGCGCTCGGCAGTGTCTGGAAGGACCTGGAGGGATCCCTGATGGAGCTCCCCAGCGAGCGCGCCGAACAGCGCGA
>JAUNUL010000158.1 GCA_030538175.1 Propionibacteriaceae bacterium
CACCCGCAAGCTCCGTATCAACGCGTTTGGCGATTTGATCGGCGGCAGCGTCCTGCTCATCGCCGCCAGCCTCGGTAGCGCTGTCGATTGGTCACCGCTTGCAGTCGTCTACCTGGTGTTCGCCGTCATCGGTGGTGGCTTGCTGGAAGGTGCGGTGCAGGTGATGTTGGGCTCGCTGAGCTTTCGCTATCTGCAAACGTTGCCCGTGCGCACCACTGTCAACGAGATCTTCAACGTCTACGGCAACTATCCGCAGAACATTTTTCCGGCGGCCTTACGTTACCTACTCACGTTTGGCCTGCCAATCGCGTTCGTCGCCTATTTCCCGGCCAGCGTGCTGCTGAACCGGGAAGGGGAACTACATGTGCCGGCCTGGCTCGGCGTGATTGCGCCGGCCGTGGGTGTTGTTATGTTTGTCATTGCGATGCGGGTGTGGCGCATGATGAGCGCGCAGTACCAAAGCTCCGGAAACTAGAGCAGCTCTTTGACGAAGGCCAGGAGATTGGCCGGAGACAACACATAGAAGCCGTACCTGCCGTTCAGCGATTGCAAATGCTTGTCGCCCGTTACCAGCACGTCCAGGTGATATCGCAGCATGAGCTCGATGAGATAGTCATCATCGGGGTCGCGCGTGTAAACGTTTGTGGTGTGCACATCAGGTAACAGAATCGAACCCTCAGCAAGACTCACAAGAATGCGGTCAAGCGTCGCTTCCGGTACGCGCTGAGTCAGATCGGGTTTCCGCTGGATCGATTCGCGAACTTCCCGCAGGGTGGCTTCACCAACGAAGATTTGAATCGAATGATGCTGCCCGTGAAGTTCAACCACCTCCTGCATGGTGGAGTGTCGCGGTGCCGCGAGGATCAAGCTAATCAGCAAATTCGCGTCAACGAGAATTCTCATCGATTTGCTGACGGGGACTTCTGTGCGTCGCGCTCTACTCGATGTTCACGGAGAATCTGTGCCGCTAGCTCTGTTGCCGCTTCATCGTCCAGTTCTGGATTGCTTTCCTGCACCTTGTTCACTTCTGCGCGGAATTTTGCCAACCAGCTTCGCATCTGCTCCCGACGCTCCAGATGCAGTAGATCCTCCCCGCGTTCGGCGGAGATAACCATCAACTTTGGCTTACCGTGGCTCTCAACCATCACCGTGGCGTCATCTTCCGCTACCCGCCGGGATAGCTCGCCCAACTGCTGCTTGAACTCCGTCATGGAAAGCGTGATGTTCTTCTGTTCAGTACGACGCGCTGTGACCATTCTGACCTCCGATCGATCTTGTGATCAGAATATCATACAGAAATTTGTACGGAAATCGGATCAAAATGTCGTGCAGAGGTTCGGTCAGATTCGGGGCGGTCCATTCCTGATTCGGGCCATCGTGCGGGCGGTGGGTGAGCAGCCTGAGTTGAACGCGCACATGGATGCGCAAGCCGAGGTGATTCGCCAGTTCGATGGTGTCGATGTCGGTTTGGCCACCCAAGCTCCGGACGGGCTCAAGGTGCCGGTCATCCGGGGTGCCGAGGGACTGGACCTTTGGGAGACAGCCACGCGGATCGAAGAGCTCAGCACGGCGGTCCGCGACGGTCGGGCCCGGCCCGAGGAACTCACGGGGTCGACCATCACGGTGACGTCGCTGGGCAAACTGGGTGCCTTGGCGTCGACGCCGATCGTCAACAGTCCTGAGGTTGCGATCGTCGGTGTCAATCGGATGGTGGTCCGGCCGCTGTGGGACGGCTCGGGTTTCGTCCCGCGCACGGTGATGAACCTGTCGAGCAGTTTCGATCACCGGGCGGTCGACGGCTGGGAGGCAGCGACTTTCGTGGCGCGGCTCAAGGAGTTGTTGGAGACGCCGGCGCTGTTGTTCGTGGGATAGCTCAGGCAGGGGATAGCGGCAGCCCGGAGGGTGGGGTGTGGGGTTGATCGATTCTGTCGGCTTGTGGGCCACGCAGCACTCCCTTCGCTCCGCTCACAGCGCCTCGTGGGCGAAGGGCCATGGGCGCAGGGCTCGTGTTGACGGATAGCTCGTCGGGGAAGTGCCATCGGCCTAGAGCTCGTCGGTGACGTCTGGTGCTGAGAACGCTGTTATCCACAGGTGAATCGGGACTCAGAGAGTTGTGCACAGATTGTTCGTGGGGCGCTCAAAGCAGCAGCCGGGTGCGGAATAATAGATCAGGACAGCGATTATTCCGAGGAGGCGTGATGAGCGATCAGCCAACGTTGACCGGGGTTCCGTCCGGGGGATCGTCACGACCGTTACCTTCGGATCCGGCTGAAGGAGTGGATGTCCGCAGCCCAGCCCCAGTGTGTGATCCGGTGAACGGGTGGGACAGGGCTTCGGTGATCGAGGCCTTGACGACTGCAGCGCGCCGGGAGCGCGAGGCCAAGGTGGACCAACTCGTGCTGATCGCCCGAGCTGCTGAGGTCTGGTCCTGGGTGGACAATGTTGATGACGTCGTCGACTCGATGCTCGCCGCAGAGTTGGGAGCAACCGATCTGGATGCCGACGAAGGGGCCGGCCAGGAGTTTGGTGAGCGACTCTGGCGTTATGGCGGGGAGGGTGCACCCGAGGTTTCTGAGTTCCTCCGGTTGGAGGTCGGCCCGGCGTTGGGCATCTCTCCTGAGGCGGCTGCCGGCCTGATTGGTGACGTGTTGGATCTTCGCCACCGGTTGCCTGGGCTCTGGGCTCAGGTCGAGCAGGACCGCGTCGTCGGGTGGGTCGCCTGCAAGGTCGCTCGCCTGACAAGGGAGGCTCGTCTGAGTCAGCCGATGTGTCGGGCACTGGATCAACAGATCAGTGGCCATGCGCCCGGTTGGACGACAGGCAAGATCATCCGCCAAACCAAGAAGTTGATCGTGCTGCTGGATCCGGAAACGGCCGAGGCGAAGAGACGCAGTGCCCTCGCTGCGCGCTTCGTGACGATCGCCAAGAATCGTGAGGCTGACGGTCAAGGGGTCGTTCATGTGTGGGCCCAGCTGGACGGGGTGGAGGGGCTCGATCTCCAAGCGACCATCGATGCAGTGGCCGACGTCCTGGAGACGGTGGATGCCGATGAACCACGCCCGGTGTTGCGAGCTCGAGCGCTCGAGTTGCTGGCCGATCCGGCTCGAGCGGCGGCGATTCTCAACGGGGATGTGACCAGCTTGCTCCGGGACGGTGCGTCCTTGCAGGGTCCGTCCCTGCAGGGTTCGCCCTTGCAGGATCCGGGCGGTCAAGCTAGGTGTGCCTCGTCCGCCAGTGACAGAGCTGGCGCATCTGAGACAACCACAGTCAGCGAGACGGCTGCAGTTGAGGTCTCTGGCTCACCCTCACTGGGCTCCGTTTGCGGCAACCCGATGTGCGGCGGTTCCTTGGCACGCACAGCGTCGCTGGTGGTGCACGTGCACCCGGCGGACCTCGCTGCTGGCTCGGGTGGTGAGCATCCGCGCCTGGGCTTGGTGGTCCGGTCACAGTTGGATGAGTTGCTGGCGAAGACCAGCAAGGTGACGGTCCGACCGGTGATTGACCCAATGGCGGTCTCGATCTCGGAGTTCGACACGCCGCCACCGGCGATGCGTCAGCGCGTCATCCTGCGCAATCCCACCGTGGTGTTCCCGTTCTCTGATCGCAACTCGAGCGGGCGGTGGGTGGATCTGGATCACACAGTTCCCCGACCGGAGGGCCCGACGACTGAGCCCAATCTGGGCCCGCTGGATAGGCGATCCCACCGGTTCAAGACTCATGCTGGATGTCGGCTTGAACAGGTCCGCAACGGTGTCTTCCGCTGGATGACTCCCACGGGCCAGATCTTCTGGGTGACTCCGCACGGGACGTTCAGCGACGATCCCGGTCCAGGCATCCCCCACGTTCCACCTCCCAGGAATCCGGCACAACGGATGCGGGACCTGCTGGCGCGAGCCGGGCAGGCCCTGCAACGTGCCGCGGAGCCGGATCCGGTCCGGCCTGAGCGGCCTGATCCATCCGGAGTTGACAAGGCGATCTTGCCCCGAACAGCGACGCCTCCGCCTGATGCACCCTCCTAGCGTCGCGCCGGGTCAGCGCAGGTGCTGTTGCCGCGGTTCGATGCTTTCGGCAAGCCGCTCGGCATCGGCACGCTCGAGTCGGCTTTCTGCGGAACACATGGCGCACTGCATGCCGAACTTGGTCGACACGGTGATCAGCGGGATGAAGAACAGGGTGAACTTCTGGGTGAGCCGCTCAAGCCGGTGTGCTGCGGGGTGTCCGCACGCCTGGCATACGAGCGTCACGACGCCGAGGATTTCGCGGTATCCCTTGGTTCCAAAGATCAGCAGCATGGGACGAGCCTACGGGCACCGCAGGCGCGCGTCTGTCGTGCGCACAGTTCTGGTGTACTCCTTGCATGCCCCGCATCGCTGTCGTCGGATCAATGAATGCGGACCTGTCTGTGCGCACACAGCGACTGCCCGGACCGGGCGAAACAGTTCTAGGCTCCGAGCTTGAGCTCAGTCCGGGTGGCAAGTCCTCGAATCAGGCGGCCATGGCGGCGCGGCTCGGTGGGGATGTTGGCCTGTTTGCCCTCGTGGGTGATGACGCGCACGGAGCGTTTGTCGTCCGTGCAGCCCAGGACGCGGGGGTGCGCACGGAATGGATTCAGGTCGAAGCCGGGACAGTCACGGGCACCGCCATGATCGCGGTCGATGAGGCGGGCGAGAACACGATCATCGTGTCGCCGGGTGCCAATGCTCGGCTCTCGCCGGAGAAGTACGCCGCCGGTTTCGACATCCTCGACGACGCTCGCATCCTCTGCCTGTGCCTGGAGATTGACCAGGCAACGGTCCTCGCGGCAGCGGAAGACGCCGCAGCCCGAGGCGTACGCGTCATCCTCAACCCGTCACCCTTCGCACCCGTCGACCCGGCCCTGCTCAAGGCTGCGGACATCCTTGTGCTCAATGAGCATGAGGTGGCGGACCTGACGGGATCTGCCGACCTCGTTGAGCACGACCTGGTTGAGGCGCTCGCCCAGATCGGGGTCGATGCCGCGGTGATCACGCTCGGGTCTGCCGGGGCATGGGTGGTTTCCCACGGAGACGTCGCTCAGGTGCGCTGTCCTTCCGTGTCGGTGGTCGATACGACCGGTGCCGGGGATGCCTTTACCGGGGCCTTGGGTTTCAGGCTTGCTGAGGGGGATGACCTGCTGACGGCGGCGCGCTTCGCGGTCAGCGTCGCCAGTTTCACAACCACTCGACGGGGTGCACAGCGGTCCTATCCGACCGCCTCGGAGGTTCGCGAGTGGCTTGGTGACTCTTGATCGCGTGGTCGGCACCTACCTGTTGACGATCTCGCGATTGCGGGGGAGTGCGCCCTCGAAAGTTATCGGGACGTGCCGGTGAAGGGATAGGCCAGATCGAGCGTGGACGCCATGTCGCCAACCTAGTGGCGAGTAGATCTGGGCGGTGCTGGACCAGTCGCCTACCCTCGTGGCATGGGTGAAAGTGACGGCGTGCGCTGGTGGCAGGGTTCGTCGCGGCCCTCGATCTCGCCCAGATCCGGCCAGAGGAGCGTCAGCTCCAGGCGCAATTCGGCGCTGAGTACGCCGACTATTGCCGGCGGGTTCCGCGATGGATCGGGCCGAGACAAGGACCTCGGCAGCATCCGGATCGCCGAAGCGACCACTAACCACTCCGCCGACCCGGCAGGCTGATCAGCCCTGGAACGGGCGCAGGTGGACCTCTTGGCGGGTGGCTGCAGAGGCCCGACGGGCCCAGTCGAGGGCCGTCTCACGATCTGCAGCTTCGATGACCCAGAAGCCACCGAGGAACTCCGCGGAATCGGCGTGCGGGCCGTCGATGGTGACGACCTCCGGGCCGGTGGAGTCAACGACGGCGCCCTGGCTCGGCGGCATCAGACCACCAGCAAAGACCCACGCCCCCTCGGCTTCCAGGTCGGCGTTGAGTGCCGCCACCGCAGTGAAGAGGTCGTCCGGGTTGGTGCCCTCGGGGATTGACAGCTGATAGTCGCCATCGGAGGTGATGCGATGCTGGACGGAAAGAAGGAACTGCATGGAATCTCCTTGGGGGTGCTGTCCGGGTGTCACTCGGGCAGGTTTGAGAATGCCTTCTTGACCCCAAAGTACCAATCGAGAGACTTCTTGGGCCGCTTCCACCGCCCACGCATCTCCTTGTTGGCTTCCTCGTGCGAGGCATCGCCGGAGGCAACGGCTTCTTTGAGATGGCGGTCCTGGGCCGCGATGATCTCATCGGCCGTCTTGCCCTGATGGGCAAGGTCGCAGGGTCCGCCGAGATCTCGACACGTCATCGACTTCAATGGGTCCTCCTCGGAAAACATGGCTGCCCGGCTGAGGCTTCAGCCGGCCGAGACTACTGCACCCAGACCCGAGCGTTGCGGAACATGCGCAGCCACGGGCTTTCGGCGTCGATCGGACCCGAGGTCCAGCTCATCTGCACGTTGCGGGATACCCGCTCCGGGTGCGGCATCATCGCGGTGAATCGGCCATCGGGCGTCGTCACCGCGGTGAGGCCGGCGGGGGAGCCGTTCGGGTTGGCAGGGTACGCCGTCGCCGCGTTCCCCTGTCCATCCACGAAGCGCAGCGCCCGGTGCACGGTGTCGAGGTCACCGCGGGTGGTGAAGTTCGCCTGACCCTCACCGTGGGCGACGACGATCGGCACCCGCGACCCGGCCATGCCGGTGAAGAAGATCGAGGGTGAGTCGAGCACCTCGACCTGGGCCAACCGTGCTTCGTATTGCTCACTCACATTCCGCGTGAACAACGGCCACGCCTCGGCCCCGGGGATGAGGTCGGCGAGCGCACCGAACATCTGGCAGCCGTTGCAGATGCCGA
>JAUNUL010000159.1 GCA_030538175.1 Propionibacteriaceae bacterium
TGTCCATCCTGCTCATCGCCCCGGGCACCACGACCCTCGGCGTGCAGGTGTTCAATCTGCAGCAGGCTGGCAACTACAACCAGGCATCGGCGCTGTCCCTCATGTTCGCGCTCGTGGGTGTCATCGCGCTGGCGCTGACGGTGCGCTCACCGAAGTCCGCCCCGAAAGTCAGGAGCTGAAAGCCGTGTCCTTCATCGATCTGCGTGACGTCACCGTCACCTTCCCCGACGGCACCGTCGGCCTCGACGGGGTGGACATTGACGTCCGCGAGCACGAGTTCGTGGCGCTCATCGGCCCCTCCGGGTCCGGCAAGACGACGCTGCTGCGTACCATCGCGGGCTTCGTCCAGCCCAGCGACGGCCAGGTGCGTATCGACGGCCGCGACCTCACCCACGTCCCGCCCGAGAAACGTGGGATGGGCATGGTGTTCCAGCAGCATGCCGTGTGGCCGCACATGTCGGTGGCGGGGAACGTGGAGTACCCGCTGAAGCGGGCGGGCGTCGAGAAGCGGGAACGGGCGGACCGGGTGGAACGTGCCCTGCGTCTGGTGGGTCTCGACGGTTTCGGTGCGCGGAAGCCGGCGAGCCTGTCGGGCGGGCAGCGGCAGCGCGTCGCCCTGGCCCGGGCGATCATCGCGGACCCCTCGGTCCTCCTGCTCGACGAGGCGCTGTCCGCCCTCGACGAGCCGCTGCGCGACAGCCTGCGTCGCGAGCTCGTCTCGCTCACCCGGCGCGAGGGTCTGACCACGGTGCATGTCACGCACGACCGCTCCGAGGCGCTGTCGATCGCCGACCGCGTCGTCGTGCTTATCGACGCCCGCGTCCAGCAGGTCGCCGACCCCGCCACCCTCGTGCGGTACCCGGCGTCGGCCGAGGTCGCCGCGTTCATCGCCGACGCCGCCCTCCTCGACGCGGTGCATCAGGGGGACCGGATCAGCTGCCCGTCCCTCGGCCTGAGCTGGCCGGTCCCGGAGGTGGAGGTGGTCGGCACTCCGGCGGAGCAGCTGCGACTGGCGGTCCTGCCGGCGGCCGTCGAGGTCCTGCCGGCCGGCACCCCCGATGCGGTGGCCGCGACCGTCGCCTCCGTGCTCTACGACGCCGGGAACTTCAGCGTCACCCTCGAGACGGAATCCGGTGACCGGTTCCGAGCGACGGTGACCGGCGCGCGGCCGGAGATCGGCGAGACCGTGGGCCTGCGGGTCCATCGGCCACTGGGGTTCGAAACATCACCTGCGTAACGCAGCCACCGCCAGCTTTAAACGGGAGTCCACCCCAAACTTCCGTAGGAGGCTCGCGACATGCTTTTTCACGGTAAAGACAGTCACTTCCAGTACATCTGAAATCTCCGCATTCGACAACCCATCCACGACAAGGTCCAGCACCTGCTGCTCCCGGTTTGTCAGTTGGGGTGAGTCGGTACAGTGTTCGGGAACGAGGTAGCCCCCCAGTCGTGCGGCCAATGTCGGAGACACCACAGCACGCCCACTGAGCCCCTCCCGAACCGCCCACAGGATATGTTCCCGCGATTCGGATTTCAGCACGACCCCCAATGCTCCAGATCGGAGCATTCCCACCACGTACCCATCTTCTTCGAACGACGTGATCCCGACAACGGGTACATGCGGGACCTGCTTCTGCACAGTGCTGACAAATGCAATCCCATCCACACCTGGCATACGGACATCGGTCAGAATGAGATCCACCTGCTGCCGGGTCAGGTGTTCGAGTGCTTCCACCGCACCCGATGCGACGCACGCCACCTGAAGATCTTCCGCGTCTTCAAAGTAGGTGGGAAGCATCTGCCTGACAGCAGGATCATCATCGACCAGCATGATCTTCGCGGGTGTAACCGGATTCGCCATCATTCCGCCTCCATTCGGGAACAGGGAAACTCGAGAACAGCGCTGGCGGTTTTCCCGGTGACTCGATGGGAGAATCTACCCCCGATCGCAGAAGCGTGGGATTCGATGATGGGCAAGCCAAGGCCGACGCCTCCCGCGGCGCCCTCGTCACCAGACTTCGATCGGCCGACAGGAACCTCGTTCGCCATCAGTATCCGCCCCGTACCCTCGCCACATTCTGTGAGAACACGAACCGGGCTCTGCCCATGTTTCATCACATTCCGGAACATCTCACGCACACATTCCGCGACTTCCTCACCGACCACGATCGTCCCCCAGTTGCCGTGCGTGACACCGACCTGGAGGCCGACTGAACGCAGCGAGGCAACTCCTTCGGCAATCAGATCATCAAAGGGCACCAGTTCTTCTTCAAGGACATCACCACTGTGCACATGTCCCTCAAGTACGGCCATGATATCCCTGAGCGACGACACCCCCTGGCGGGCTTCCCGGTTGATGGAAGGCACATCCGGTTCAGGTTGATGGGTCAACAGAACGATTCGAGTGAGGGAATCCGCCACGCTGTCATGCAGTCGACGTGACAGACGCGATCGTGCCCTTGCCACCTCAAGCTCAACCGCGGCCTGTTGAACTGCAGAAACGAGGATCAACTGACGACGGATCAAGGCGACCACCAATGCACTGGTGATACCCATAATCACCAGCAACCAGGCGCCTAGAGGAGAAACACCCCATACCGTCTCGGGAGCCAGGAGCACGCATCCAGCCAGGATCGCCACAACGGACGCAGCTCCCGCACGCCATTCGGCGTTGGCCCACTGCACCTCAACTACAAGTATGAGCGACACCATAATTAGCGCGGCCCACTCGATGTTTCCGGGCAACAGCGCGATAATGACACACACCACTGCACCCGTTGACAGCCAACTTCTCACCGGCGCAAGAAGTAGTGCCCACGCCAGGACGATGCCCGCAGCGAGCGAAGTCCACGTCGGGATCCTTCCCGAAACCGTCAGACCCACCGAGGCAGCCACCAAATAGAGGCCCATCCCCACCGCCTCTGCGACACCATCCGGCACCATGAGCATTCGCTCACTTCTGCGCAGCGTCAGCGGCATACCCACAGAAACCTCCTGGTACCTTCGGCTACCCCCAGCTTATCGACCGTCCCGAGATCTGGGGTACCCGAGTGGCCACCTTCCCTGCCCCAAGCAGACACACCAGTGAGAAGTCCATAGCATCGAATTCGTACGAGAACGGAACCACTACCCGGAAGGAAACATGAGAAGGCTCACCGTTTCACTTGTCGCCGCCGCAGTCCTGACCACCAGCCACATCGCACCGGCTCACGCTCAAAAAGCTTCGTCGCTCGCGAGCTCGTCCCTCCCGGCCACAGCATCTGAAACCACGGAACGGCAGAGCATCAGCCAAGCGGTCTACTACGATCTCCGGACGGACGGATTTATCGTGTCCGAAGAGGAGGCTCTCGCTCTTGGATACACCAACTCCGAGGTAGCACAATTCCAGAGGAACCTGGCTGCACTCGGGCCGGAAGAGTCTCGTGAGCTGGCTTCCATCATTGGTCTCGATACGGAGTCGTTGAAAAAGCAGCGCGCTGTTCCGCTCGTGGTAAAAGCGATCGCCGTCTTTCTCGGCGGATCAGCCGCAGACGAGATCATCGGGCAGGTTACCAACTGGGGTGTCTCCGGTGCATGCAGGAACCTGGCTGGAAACTGGGGGGCGTTCGACGACTTCTGCCGCTCCAACGGTCATATCTAAGGCAGCGCAATGTCCAAGAACTCACAGTTGTTCTTCCTGGCGCTGATTTTCTCATTCGCCCTGCGAGTGATCCGCGAGTGGGTCACCCATGATCGGACGCTCATCGACACGTTCAGCCGGTGGGAATGGGGAGTGAACTTCCTGCTCTACTGGGGACTGTCATTTCTTGCGATCTGGCTGGTGTTCATCGGTCTGCACAAATTGTGGTCCGACGGCGATTCCCACTCGCGCCCGCGGAAGGGATAAATACTCCGGGGCGGAGAACCCGCCGCCAAAGTCGATGGCCCGGGCAACCCCGTTCAGGCCCGGACCTCTGTCATCCCCGCGACGAACTGGGCCTGCGCAATGTGCTGGACGGCGTCGATGAGGATGAGGGACAGGCGGTCCTGGCGGGTCTCGGGCTTGCCCGCGAACTCGCCGATGACCTCGTCGAAGGCGACCGCGTCGAGGCTCTCCACGTAGGTGCGCAGGGCCTTGAGCGAGGCGACGATGTAGTCCTCGAGCAGCTGGTGGTCCTCCACGATGATGGTGGCCGCCTCCTCGTCGGTGTGGCCGAAACCGGTGGCGTCCCCCAGCTCGCCGACGTTGAAACGGGCGCGGAAGTCCTGGTCCAGCCACACCTGGTCCTGGCTGGCCAGGTCCGCGGCACCCATGGCGTCAAGGACGCGGCCGGCGTGCCACAGGTTCCACGCCACGGAGTTCGGGTGCCCGGCGGGATGGGCGTTGAGCTGTGCGGGGGCTAATTCGGGGAGGCGGTCGAGGGTGCCGATAGCCCGGTCGATGAGGTTGAGGTACGTGTCGTTGGTGTTCATGCCCACAAGGTTACGCGCGGCGTCGTAACGCAGCGTTGCCCAGCAGCACCACGGCGACCAGGACGATGACGCCACCGGCCATGACCGGCATGCCGAAGGTGGAGACCACCGGGCCGGCGACGACACCGCCCGCCGCACCGGTGAGGTTCATCGTCAGGTCGCTGCGGCCCTGGAGACCGGCCTTGTGCTCGGGCGGGGCGGCGGCCGCGACCTCGGCGGAGGAACCGACCAGCGTCGAGGACCAGCCGAGGCCGAGGAGTGCGAGGGCGACGACCACGACCGTCTCGTTGCCGGACCAGGGCACGAGCAGGGCGGCCGCGGTGAGGGTCATGCCGGTGCCGAGCAGCATCGTCTGCAGCGAGCCGATCTTGTCGGCGAGGAAGCCGAACACCGGGGCGAGGCCGTACATGCCGCCGACGTGGAAGGAGACGGTCAGGCCGATGAGTGTCATGGAGGCGCCGTGGCCGTGCATGTGGACGGCGGTCATGGACATGATGGCGATCATCGCGAAGTGGCTGATGGCGTTGGTGAGGATCGCCGACGCCACCACCGGGTGCTCCCGCATCGCCACCTTGGGGGCGTCCGTCGTCCGGGCGGCGACCGGCGCCGGTTGCGGCCGCAGCATCACCTGGAGGACGAGGATGGCGATCCACTGCGCCACGATGCACACCAGGTACGCGCCGGTGAAACTCGCCAGGCCGAGCGCCTGCCCGAGTGCCTCGGTGGGGCCGAAGAGGTTGGGGCCGAGGACGGCACCCACGGTCGTCGCCCATACCACCAGGGAGATGTCGCGGCCCTTGTGCTTCTCGTCGGCCACGTCGGCGGCGGCGAACCGCGACTGCAGATTCATCGCCACCGCCGCGCCGAGGAAGAAGAAGCCCAACAGGACGAAGGGATAGAGGTCGGTCTGCGCGCCCACCAGGGCGGATCCGGCACCGAGCGAACCCAGCGCCAATCCCGTACTTAACGACGCCCTCCTCCCCCGCCGCTGCACGATCCTCGCCAGGGGAATCGCCCACAGGCCGGCACCGATGGTGGTCACCGTCGACGCCGCCCCGCCCCACGCGGCCCCCGCCATGTCCGCAGAGAGCAACGCCCCCATGGAGTAGGTGACGCCGTGGGCCAGTCCCGCCATCACCTGGGCGATCATGAGGGCGGTGAGGACGCGGCGTCGGGAAGCGATGTCGGCCATGCCGCAACTATAAGCCTGCCTGTGAGGTTGCCGTTCCACTTTCCCACCGGTCCCGGCCGTGCCATAGTAAGGCGCATGACTCTCTTCACCCGCCGCTCCGTGACCACCGGTCTGGCCACCGCCGCCATGGCCGCCACCCTGGCCTCCCCGCTGACCGCCCACGCCGACATCGTCGATGACGCCCTGGCCAAGCTGCCCTCCGGCCCCATCACCTGTGAGCAGGCCAACCAGTACTGGACCAACGAGGCCGACTTCAACAGCAAGCGCTCCCAGGCCCTCGCCGTCGCCCCGTTCCACCCGCGTGGCGGCGAGATCCGTGCCGCCATCGGCCGCATCGACGAGGCCGCCAACCGTTGTGGTCTCCGTGGTGGCGGCGGTGCCCCGCAGGCACCGGCCCGCCCGTCGAACCCGGCGAACAGCGGGATGCGGTTGGCGAGGTTGAGGGCGTTGGCCAGCAGCACCATCCCGTCGGCGCGCTGCGCGTCGAGGAACGCGTCGTCGACGAACGGGTGCGCCGCCGAAGGGGCGATCGGTTCCAGGCCGACCGTGTTGATCCGGTCCTCGGCCCGGACGCAGGCCACCTGGTCGAGGTCCCGGACGATGGGCATGTAGGGGAACGGCGTGGGGTGCTCGGCCAGCGCGCGCAGCGCGTCCTCGGTGACCTCGGACTTGAGGATGAGGCGCGACGGGTCGCCGTCCTCGGTCATGAGGTCCAGGAGTTCCGGCCACCACCGCCACGACCGGTCCACGGAGAAGAACGTGTCCGGGAAGTCGCGCAGCAGGTCGGTGAAGCTCTGGACGGGGTAGGCGCCGGGCTCGGTGATCTGCCAGCGATAGGACAGGGACCGGATCTCCGCGGCGGTGAGGTCGAACAGCCGGCGCTGGATCCCGAAGTGCATCGGCTCGTAGCCGTCGTGGAAGCAGAAGAACTCCCCGTCGGTGGAGCGGACGATGTCGATCTCGACGACGTCGGCGCCCTGCGCGAGGGCCGCCTGGACCGCTGGCCCGGTGTTCTCGGCGATGCTGCCCGCCCCCGAGCCGCGGTGCACGGCGATGAGGGGGCGCCGGGACGCGATGAGGTCCCGGAGCGGGGAATTGAGTTCGTCGGCGAGCGTGGTGCGCGTGGGCGCGGTCACGGGATGACC
>JAUNUL010000160.1:0-4150 GCA_030538175.1 Propionibacteriaceae bacterium
GACAGCGGGTGTTCCCACAGCAGACGGCCCGGAAGCTTCCACGAATATCCGGCCCGACAGCACGGGTCTGACCAGGGTCCGATCAGCCGAGGAGGTTGATCACCGCGCGGACCAGGGTGGCAATCGTGCCGGCGAACGCGATGCTGATGACCAGCTTCAGCCCGAGTTTTGGCGATACCAGCCGGCTGAGCCTGGCGCCGATAAAGCCGCCGATGAACAGCATGGACACGAACACGGCCCATTGCGGGATCGAGAAGCTCGGCCCCTGCCCCCACTTGGCCAGCAGGGCGGCGATGCCGGCCACGGTGAAGTGGAACTGCAAGGAGGCGGTGAACTGTTTGATGTTGGACCAGTTGACTGCCTTGCGATAGATCACCATCGCGGGCCCGGCCACTCCGGCCGTGACGCCCATGAACCCGGACAGGAACCCGGCACCCGTCCGAGCCCCGAATCCATCGGCGATGCCGCCCTCCGGCGACCTGACCGACACGATCAGCGCGACCAGGGTGATCAGGGCGACCACGAGCGCGAGGACATTGATCGGCGCGAACCGGATGAGCAGGGCCCCGGGAATGCATCCGATTACCGACGCCCCGGAGATCCACAGAATGCGCGACCAGTCCACTTGTTTGCGCACCGCGATGAGGTTGGTGCCCGCAGCGATCACACCGCACCAATTCGCCAAGATCACGCCGTTGATCGGTCCTTGGGCGAGCACCAGGAACGGCACGGCCAACAGCACGAAGCCCATGCCCGTCGTCCGCTGCGCGATCGCACCCACCAGGACGGCGGCTGCCGAGACGAGAAAGGCCCACTCCAGCACGCGTCCTCCTAGGGATGAGAACCCCACGATCGCACAAGAAGGAAGGTCGCTGACAAATCAGACCCCGTGTCCGCCCCCATGGCCCCAGCCACGGCGAAGTCTGCATAGTCTTGTCCCGACGATGCTCTGCTGCGACGCACAGAGCGTGAGCACACCCCAAACCCCCAGGAGGTCCCCATGGTTCAGAAGGTTGCGCTCCTCACCGCAGGCGGTTTCGCCCCCTGTCTGTCCTCGGCGATCGGTGGCCTGATCCAGCGCTACACCGAGCTCTCCCCCGAGACCGAGATCATCGGCTATCGCCACGGCTATCAGGGTCTGTTGACCGGTGACTTCCTCACGGTGACCGAGGAGGTCCGGGCGAAGGCTGGTCTGCTGCACGAGTATGGCGGGTCACCGCTGGGCAATTCCCGGGTCAAGCTCACCAACACCAAGGACCTGATCAAGCGCGGCCTGATCAACGAAGGGGACGACCCTCTCAAGGTGGCTGCAGATCGACTGGTCGCCGACGGCGTCGACGTGCTGCACACCATCGGCGGTGACGACACGAACACCACCGCTGCCGACCTCGCGGCCTATCTCGCCGAGCATGACTATGGCCTCACCGTCGTCGGGCTGCCGAAGACCATCGACAACGATGTGATCCCGATCAAGCAGTCACTCGGCGCCTGGACGGCGGCGGAGATGGGGGCACGGTTCGCCCGGAACATCGTGGCCGAGCACAACTCTGCGTCGCGGATGCTGATCGTGCACGAGGTGATGGGCCGCAACTGTGGGTGGCTGACCGCAGCGACCGCAAAGGCGTACGCCGACTGGCTCGACACCCGCGACTGGCTGCCGGAGTTCGGGCTCAGCCGGGAGGCCTGGGACGTGCACGCGGTGTATGTGCCGGAGGGTCAGCTCGATCTGCATGCGGAGTCCACCCGGTTGAAGGAGATCATGGACACCGTTGGCAACGTGACGATCTTCCTCTCGGAGGGCGCAGGCCTGGACAGCATCGTGGCCGAGATGGAAGCCGCTGGCCAGGAGATCCCTCGGGACCCGTTCGGGCACGTCAAGCTCGACAAGATCAACCCTGGCGCCTGGTTCGCCAAGGAGTTCGCAGAGTTGCTCGGTGCCGAAAAGGTGATGGTGCAGAAGTCCGGCTATTACTCACGCTCCGCCGCCGCCAACCAGGCAGATCTCGACCTCATCAAGTCGTGCACCGACCTCGCGGTCGACTGCGCGTTGCGCGGTGAGTCCGGCGTGATCGGCCAGGACGAGGAGAACAACGACACACTGTCCGCGATCGACTTCCAGCGCATCAAGGGCGGCAAGAAATTCGACATCACCACCGGGTGGTTTCAGGAGTTGCTCACCACGATCGGCCAGGACGCACCCACGCCGACCGAGTGACGCAGCTCACCGGCGGCGACGGAACACCCGGCCGAGCACGGCAGCGATGACAGCACCGACCCCGGAGCCCGTAGCGAGCCCGGCGGCATAACCCGTCGCCATGCTCGCCCGGGCATTGCGGATCGCGACCGCCCGGGAGACCGGCGCTGCTTCCTCAGTGAAGTATTTTCGCCCGTCGACCGCGGCATAGGGATCCTGTGCCCCAGCGACGCTGCCGCCGTGATCCGCGCCTTGGCTGCGAGCAGGGACGGCACTGCTGCTGCCCAGCCGCTCACCACCGGCGGTGGTCTGTTCCGGGTTGGGGACCAGCTCTGTCTCCCCCGCCGCGTCGGCTGCTGCGGTGGTCAACCGGACTTCGACGGCCTCGTCAAAGGCTTGCTTCGCCTTGGCCGGGTCCGCGGTCAGACCGGGCAGCGCATCCTTGACCCGGTTCAGGGTTTCGACCCGGCCCAGCTTCGCGTCAGCCTTCTCGACCTCCTGGCGGCGCCGATCGGCTTCGGCGGAAGACCAGTGGCGGGTGTCGGCCACCACAACGTCCGGTCGGGTCAACAGGGGGCGGTCGGCCTCGGTCCATTTGTGCGCAATGGCCGGCTGATTGTCGGTCGCTACCCACGCGGCGATCATCAGGATCAGTCGCGCGAACAGGTTGAAGAACAGCATGAGCACGATCACGGGGCCGAAGATCGCGAAAGCTGGATTGTTCATGAACGAGCCGACCAGCAGGCCAGTCAGATACTGCAAGACCATCAGCGCCACCGCGCCCAGCAGCGCTCCCACGAAGAGTGCCTTGCCGCGGGGCTTGGACTGCGGGAGCACCCGATAGAGGAAGACGAAGAGCACCCAACCGGTCGCCAAGGAGATCAGCACAGAGATCGCTCGGGTCAGCAGGCCGGCACCTGGCACGCCGTCGAGGTTGAGCCAGCCCAGGATGCTGCCGGTCAGTGAGGTCGCCACCGACGCGATGCCGAACGTCACTCCGACCAGGACAAGCATCATCAACAGGATGCCGATGTTCTTCAGGGTCTCGACGACAATGTTGGATTTGTCCTCGGCGGCATCGAAGGCCGGTCGCACTTGGGCCCGGACTGCACTCTTGAGGTTGCCCACCCAGCCACCGCCGGCGTACGCCAACGACACCAGACCGACCAGGCCGATACCACGCCAATTCTGCATGGCGTCATCAATCACCTGATTGATGCGCTCGGTGACGTCACCGGACGCACCCTCGAGCATGCCGCTGACGGTGTCCTTGAGCCCGACGAGAAGGTCTGGGCGAATCTCGGTCAGCGTCATGCCGGCGATCGCGAATGCGAACATCAGGATCGGCACCATGGCCAACACCGAGAAATAGGTGATGGCGCCTGCGAACTGATTGCCCAATCGGTTGCCGAAGCGGGTGTTCATCCGCAGCACATGCGCCACGGCCGGTCGTTGAAGGATCTTCTGGATATCCATGGGTCCGCCCTTCCATCCGAGTGCGGACCCAAGCTATCGACTAATCCATGTACGCCTCGATGGGGGGGCAGGAGCACACAAGGTTCCGGTCGCCCCAGGCCTGTTCGATGCGTGCCACAGGCGGCCAGTACTTGTCCCGACCCACCCCCGCAATGGGTCCGTCGTGTCGTCCCGCAGGGTAGCCAGCCACCGAGCGGCTGTAGGAGTGAGTCCACTCGTCGGCGGTCACCGTTGACAGCGGGTGCGGGGCGTTGACCAGTGGGTTGTCCTCCGCGCTCCACTCCCCCGAGCCCACCTTGTCGATCTCGGACCGGATCGCGATCATCGCGTCGCAGAAGCGATCCACCTCGCCGAGGTCCTCGGACTCAGTGGGCTCGACCATCAGGGTCCCCGCGACCGGGAACGACATGGTGGGTGCATGGAACCCATAGTCGATCAAACGCTTCGCGACATCGTCGACCGTGACCCCCGTTTCCTTGG
>JAUNUL010000160.1:4160-6784 GCA_030538175.1 Propionibacteriaceae bacterium
CGGTGTACAGCACCGGGTAGTGATCACCGAGTCGCTTGGCGATGTAGTTCGCCGACAGCACTGCATGCTGTGTCGCTTCGGTCAGCCCCTGCATGCCCATCATCGCGATATAGGCCCACGTGATCGCCAGGATGCCGGCCGAACCGAACGGCGCCGCGGAGACCGGACCCACGCCCGTGTCGGGCCCCGCGCTGTCCCACAGCGGGTGGTTCGGCAGATAGGGCGCGAGGTGTTCCCCGACCGCAACCGGGCCAACGCCCGGGCCGCCGCCACCGTGCGGGATGCAGAACGTCTTGTGCAAGTTCAGGTGGGACACATCGCCGCCGAACTTGCCCGGCTGCGCGAGGCCCAGCAGCGCGTTGAGATTGGCCCCGTCGACATAGACCTGCCCGCCAGCCGCATGGATCTTCTCGCAGAGGGTGGTGATCCCCTCCTCATAGACACCGTGGGTGGAGGGATAGGTGACCATGATCGCGGCGATTTCGTCGCCGTGCTTGGCGATCTTCTCGTCCAGGTCGTCGAGGTCGACCGAGCCATCCTCGGCCGTCTTCACGACCACGACCTTCATCCCCGCCATGTGCGCGGACGCGGCATTCGTGCCGTGGGCCGAGGCCGGGATCAGGCAGATCGTGCGCTGGTCGTCACCGTTCGCGCGGTGGTACGCCCGGATGGCCAGCAGGCCGGCGAACTCGCCCTGGGAGCCCGCATTCGGCTGGATCGAGACCCGGGCGTACCCGGTCAGGAGCGCGAGCCATTCCTCCAGGCTGGTGATCAACTCCAGATAGCCTTCGGCGTCCGCCGGCGGGGCGAACGGGTGGAGGTTGGTGAACCCCGGATAGGTGATCGCTTCCATCTCGGCGACCGCGTTGAGCTTCATCGTGCAGGACCCCAGCGGGATCATGCCGCGATCGAGTGCGAAGTCACGGTCGGACAGGGTCCGCAGATAGCGCAGCATCTGGGTTTCGGAGTGATAGGTGTTGAAGACCGGGTGGGTCATGAATTCCGTCGTGCGGCTGCGCTCGGCCAGGTCGCCGTGGCCCGCATCGCCGAGTTCGGCGCCGAATGCGGCACAGACGGCCTGCAGATCCGGCTCCATGGCGTCTTCACCGACGCTGATGCCGACGTGATCGGCATCGACGAGTCGCAGGTGGACCCCCTTGTCCCGGGCCGCGTCCACGATGGCGCTGGCACCACCGGTGGCCTTGACCAGGACCGTGTCGAAAAACGAGTCGTGCACGATCTCGAACCCGGCGGCTTTGATCGCCGCGGCGAGCCGGCGGGCGTTCGCGTGCACCGAGCTGGCAATCCGGGTGAGGCCGTCAGGGCCGTGATACACCGCGTACATCGATGCGATCACCGCCAGCAACACCTGCGCCGTGCAGATATTTGAGGTCGCCCGCTCCCGTCGGATGTGCTGTTCGCGCGTCTGCAACGCCAGGCGGTACGCCGGCACCCCGTTGACGTCCTTGGACACGCCGACAAGCCGACCGGGCATCGCCCGCTCGAGACCGGTGCGGACCGCGATATAGCCAGCATGCGGGCCACCAAAATAGAGCGGTACGCCGAAGCGCTGGCTGGAGCCGACCGCGACGTCGGCACCCCACTCGGCCGGGGCCTCTGTCACCGTCAAAGCGAGCAGATCACAGGCGGCGATGACGAGGGCGTTGTTCTCATGGGCCTTGTCGGCAATGGCCTTCAACTCCGCAACCGGCGCCACCCGACCGCTCGCGCCGGGGGTCTGCACGACGACGGCGAAGGCCTCGTTTGTCTGCAGGGCCTCGACGATCGAGCCCTCGGCCACAACGACGTCGATGTTCATGGCCTCGCAGCGTGTCTGCACCACGGCTAGCGACTGGGGCAGGATGTCGGGGTCGATCACCACGACACTGCCCTTCTTGACCTGGCGGCGGGCAAGGAAGACGGCCTCGGCCACCGCGGTCCCCTCGTCCAGCAAAGAGGCCCCGGCCGTCGCCAGCCCAGTCAGGTCAGAGATCACCGTCTGGAAGTTGAGCAGGGCCTCGAGCCGGCCCTGGGAGATCTCGGGCTGATACGGCGTGTACGCCGTGTACCACGCCGGGGACTCGACCACGTTGCGCAGGACCACCGGTGGGGTCACCGTGCCGTGATAGCCGAGGCCGATCATGGCCCGCAGCGGGTTGTTCCTGGCCGCGAGACCTTGGAGTTTCTCGAGAACTTCCTGCTCGCTGACCGGATCCGGCAGCTCAGGCGTCTCGGTGCTGCGGATGCTCGCGGGCACGGCCCGTTCCACCAGCTCGTCAAGACTGGCCAGACCGAGAAGGTCCAGCATCGAAGCCCGTCCCGCCTCGTTGATGCCAATGTGACGTGCCCGGAAACCGGGATCTGCCTGCTGTGCCATCGCCTGCTCCTTGGAGCTTCCGCGCCACCGCCCTCCGGTGACGACCCCACTCCTGCTCGGTCAAACCTAGCTGAGGGGTCCCGCCCGGCGCAGGCGGACCTGACCGAGTTATGCGGGCGAAGTTGATCCGGGCCTGATCAGCCGGACTGTCGAGCCTGGCGTCGCTTCGACAATTCGTCCAACGGCGCGTCCTCGCGCTGTTCGGCGCGCTCGCTGGGGAGCTCCATCAGGGATCCCTCCAGGTCCA
>JAUNUL010000161.1:0-5500 GCA_030538175.1 Propionibacteriaceae bacterium
TGTCCGGCGGCAACAACGACGTGTCCCGCTATTCCGAGATCGTCGAGCTGTCGTTGGTCTATGAGGGCCGCAAGCACTATTTCCTGGTGAACTTCCCCCAGGAACCCGGGGCACTGCGCAGATTCCTGGACGAGGTTCTGGGCCCCGATGACGACATCACGTTGTTCGAATATGTGAAACGATCCAACCGGGAGCTGGGTCCGGCTCTCGTCGGCGTCGAGTTGGGGACACCCGAAGACCTCGCCGGTCTGATGGCGCGGATGAACCGCTCCCCCATGACCGTGGAGCCGGTGTTGCCGGACAGCCCCTTCTACAGATTCCTGGTCTGACCACCGCACTGAGGTGGGCGTACCCAGAGAGAACGACGGACGCCGACTGAAGGAGGGCGGGGCTATGCGTTGGCTGGTCTGGGGGATCGGCGTGGCGACCTATCTGGTCGCGATCGCCCACCGCACCTCCCTCGGTGTGGCCAGCCCGCAGGCAACCGCTCGCTTCGACACCAGTGCCAGCGTCATCGCGCTGTTCGTGGTGTTGCAGGTCGGCATGTACGCGGGGATGCAGCTCCCCTCAGGGATGCTCCTGGATCGCTTCGGCTCACGCCGCATGCTCACGACCGGAGCGCTGGTGATGGCGTCTGGTCAGCTTCTGTTGGCCCTTTCCGACACCCTGACCCTCGCCGTCGTCGCAAGGATGCTCACCGGAACCGGGGACGCGGCCATCTTCATCGCGGCGCTGAGGCTGATTCCTGCCTGGTTCCCCAGCCATCGCATCCCGGTCCTCACCCAGTTGACCGGTGTGATCGGTCAATCCGGCCAGATCGTCAGCGCCGTCCCGTTCGTCTGGGCGTTGCATCACTGGGGTTGGACTACAAGTTTCCTCGCCCTCGCCGGGACGGGGATCGTGATCGGCCTGTTGGTGCTGACGGTTGTGCGGGACAGTCCACGCGGGCAAGTCCGCCGCGAAAGCCATGTTGCGGAACGGTTCGCCAGCCAGATCGCGACCGCCTTTCGGGAGCCCGGCAACCGGCTTGGCATGTTCGTGCACGCAACGGCCTGCTTCGGCGCGTTGGCCTTCGGGTTGATGTGGGGTTTCCCCTATCTGGTCGAGGCCGAGGGGCAATCCCCCGCCTCGGCGGGCGGACTGTTCACCTTGATGGTCCTGGGCTCGGTCGTCGCCGGACCGGTCATCGGTCATCTGACCCGGCAGCACCCCATGCGGCGTACCACCCTGACCATGCTGCTCGCGCTGACCGGGATCGTCCCCTGGCTGCTGATCTTCGTCTGGCCGGGGCCGGCACCGCTGTGGCTGCTTGTTGTGCTGGTTATCGGTCTGTCGATCGCCGGCCCGGCGTCCTTGATCGGCCTCGACCAGGCCCGCACGTTCAATCCCCCGAACCGCATCGGGACGGCCAGCGGGATGGTCGTGATGTTCGGGTTCGCGATGGCGCTGCTCACGATCCTGCTGATCGGCATCGTGCTGGATCTCGTCGCCGGCGGGCGTACGCCGACCCTGGTCGACTATCGGATCGCCATGGCCGTGCAGATTCCGCTGTGGATTGCCTGCTATATCGGGCTCATCGTGTCCCGGCGGCAGGCGCTGCGCCTGCACGGGAAAACACTGCGCCCCTGGCGCGAGGTGTGGCGCGAACGCCGCGACCGCTGATCTAGCGCTCAACCCCGGCCGACGAAGGGCATCCCGGCGGCCATCACCATCAGTTCGGGAACCGCGATCTCATGCGGCAGAGCGACGACATCCGCGACCAGCCGGGCAACATGCACCGGATCAAAGGTCGGTTCGGCCCGCCGTGTCCCGTCCGGCTGCAAGGCGTTCACGAACGCACCGGTCATATCCGTAGCGGCATTGCCGATATCCAAACGCGTTGCGCTGATGTTGTGGGCCCGGCCGTCGAGGGCGATCGACTTGGTGAGGCCCGCGATGGCGTGCTTGGTCGTGGTGTACGCCACCGAGTTCGGGCGCGGCGTATGTGCGGAGATCGAGGCGTTGTTGATGATGCGCCCACCACCGGTGGTTTTCATCATCCGCACCGCTTCTCGGGCACACCACACCGATGCGGAGACGTTGACCTGCCAGGCAGCGGTCCAGGTGTCGTCGTCGATGACGTCGACCGACTGGCCGGCTGGAAAGATCCCGGCATTGTTGAACAACACATCCACCCGGCCGGGGCCCTCCGCAACCGCTCGGAACAACGCCCGCACGGCGTCGGGGTCGGTCACATCGGTGGGCACGCACAGCGCGGACGCGGCCCCTTGGGCAGTCTCCTCCAGCATCTCCGCCCGACGACCTGCCAGCACGACAAAGTGTCCACGCGCCAGCAGTTCCCGAGCGACGGTCCGGCCGATGCCGGAGCCACCGCCGGTGACAACGACTACCCGCTGCGCGCCCCCCGATTCGGGATTCACCGACGGGCCGCTGCGCTGCCGACGGCCTTGCGCAGCTCCGGAGGCAGGGCGAACGTCAGGTTCTCCTCGGTCAGCCGCTCCTCGACGACGTCACCGAAGCCGTGTTCGGCAAGGAGCTCGAGGACTCCCTGGACGAGGATTTCCGGCACGGAGGCACCGGAGGTGACACCGACGGTCGACACACCCTCGAACCACGCGGGATCGATCTCGGTCGCATAGTCGACGAGGTGTGCAGCCTTGGCACCCGCTTCGAGAGCGACCTCGACGAGGCGCACGGAGTTCGACGAGTTCGTCGAGCCGACCACGATCACCAGGTCCGAGTGCTCAGCGATCTGCTTGACCGCGGCCTGTCGGTTGGTCGTGGCATAACAGATGTCATCGGACGGGGGGTCGATGAGGTTCGGGAAGCGTTGCTTGAGCCGACGGACGATCTGCATCGTCTCATCGACACTGAGGGTGGTCTGCGACAGCCACGCAACGCGGTCGGGATCGGGCACCTCGACGGTCTCGGCGTCCTCCGGGGACTGCACCAGGATCGTGCGCTCAGGTGCCTCCCCCGCGGTGCCTTCGACCTCTTCGTGGCCTTCGTGGCCGATGAGCAGGATCGTCAGATCCTCCTCGGCGAACCGCTTGGCCTCCTTGTGCACCTTGGTCACCAAGGGGCAGGTTGCATCGATGGTCTGCAGCAGCCGGTGTTTGGCCTCGGCGTGAACCATCGGCGACACCCCATGCGCGGAGAACACCGTGACCGACCCTTCGGGAACTTCGTCGAGTTCCTCGACGAAGATCGCACCGCGTTCGCTGAGGGTTTCCACCACGTGCTTGTTGTGCACGATCTGTTTGCGGACATAGACCGGCGCGCCATAGTGCTCCAGCGCCTTCTCCACGGTCACCACCGCACGGTCAACGCCTGCGCAATAGCCACGCGGGGCCGCGACCACAACACGCTTCTCACCAGATCCAGTCATGTTCAGCAGTCTAGGAGGCAGGTTCACCTGGCCAAGACTGTCGTCCCGTCCGCATAGGGTGGTGCCCGTGTCCATGCAGTCCTCACCGGAGTCGCCGCAGTCCCTCGGCCGGGTCGTTGCCGCCGTCAAGGCGTGGGTCGAGCGCTGTGGTCAGGTCTGGGTCGAGGGCCAGGTGATCGAGCTCAAGCGCCGCCAGAACAGCCAGTGGCATTGGCTGACGTTGCGGGATCGCCATGCGGAGGTGTCCGCGTCGGTGTCGATCCCCGCGGACGTCCTGGATTCCGCGGGTCCGGTGTCGGAGGGCATGACGGTCACGTGCCTGCTCCGCCCCCAGGTGTGGTCGAAGACCGGCAGCCTGTCGTTCGCATGTGCAGATCTGCGCCCGTCGGGCACGGGCCGGCTGTTGGCCCAGTTGGAGCAGCGCAAGCGGCAGCTGCAGGCCGAGGGTCTGTTCGATCGGTCGTTGAAGAAGCGGTTGCCGATGCTGCCCGCAGCGATCGGTCTGATCACGGGCGCGGATTCTGCTGCGGAGCGTGATGTCGTCGAGAATGTCCGCAGACGCTGGCCGGGTGCGGTCCTCGAGGTCCGGCATACGCTGGTGCAGGGCCCGCAGGCAGCCGAGCAGGTGATGTCCGCGCTCACCGCGCTTGATGGCCTGCCGCATGTGGAGGTGATCATCATCGCCCGCGGTGGCGGCGCATTGGAGGACCTGTTGCCGTTCTCCGATGAGGGATTGGTGCGGGCCGTCTTCGCGACGCGCACCCCGGTGGTCAGCGCGATCGGCCACGAAACCGACGTGCCGATTCTCGACTTGGTCGCGGACCTGCGGGCATCGACGCCGACAGATGCGGCGAAGCGGGTCGTGCCGGATGTCGGTGAGGAGTACGCGCGGGTCGGTCAGGCCCGGGATCAGCTGCGGCGTGCGGTGTCTGCGTTGGTGGACCGTGAGCAGCATCGGCTGGACCAGTTGCGCAACCGACCGTGTCTGACCGATCCGCTCTATGCGTTCACCCTGCGGCATCGGCAGATCGAGGACCTGCATCAACGCGCCGGACGCGCGGTGACGGGTTTGCTGGACCGGGAGACGACTGGCGTACGACATGCGCTGGAGCGCGTTCGGGCGATGTCGCCGAAGCAGACGTTGGAGCGGGGGTACGCGATTTTGCTCGACGGGTCGGGCCAGGCCGTGTCCTCGGTCAGCCAGGTGGATGAGGGGGACGGTTTGCAGGCGCGGCTGGCCGACGGCCAGCTCGTGCTGGAGGTGCATGAGGTGAGCCGGACCGATGGGCGGGATCCGCACGAGGAATGGGAGGACTTCGATGAGTGACGCAACCCAGGGTGAGGCAGTGCAGGTGACCGGCGCTGATGAGCTGAGCTATGAGGCGGCTCGCGACGAGTTGATCGAGGTGGTCCGCAAGCTCGAGGCTGGTGGCGCCTCGCTGGCCGAGTCGATGCGCCTGTGGGAGCGCGGGGAGAAGCTGGCCGACATCTGTCAGCGCTGGCTCGACGGCGCTCGTGCGAAGGTCGACCAGGCCCGGAAGGCCTCACAGGAAGCTCAGCCGTGACTGTCCCACCGGGCCGAGTGGATGAGCCCACGGGGGCACTCCCTGAACTGGCACAGACCTGCGAGCGTCCCTTGGGCCGAGTGGATGAGCCAAAGGAGTCGCAGCGTAGCGAAGACGACGACGCGAAGAACGAGGAGCGAGCGCGGGGGTGCGGGGGTCGCCCCCCGCACTACTCAGCAATCCTCTTTGATCTCGACGGCACGATCATGGATTCGTCGCCGATCATCTGTCAGGCCATGTCGATCGCGTGTGCAGAGTTCGGTCATGACCGCGCCCCGAAGGTGTTCGCACCGTACATCGGGCCGCCGCCGTGGCATACGTTCGCGGAGGTGACCGGGGAGCCGCCGGAGGTGGTGGCACGGATTGTGCCGCGGTATCGCGAGATCTATGACGGGTTGATGGATCGCACTCCGGTGTTCCCGGGGATGGCGTCGTTGATCGAGCAGGTGGCGGGGGCTGGTGTGCCGATGGCGGTCGCGACGTCGAAGCTGCGCTCGGCGGCGATCGCACTGCTCGAAGGCGCTCTGCTGGCCCAGCATTTCGTGAC
>JAUNUL010000161.1:5510-6756 GCA_030538175.1 Propionibacteriaceae bacterium
GGTGCTGATCCGGCAAGTGCGGTGAAGAGCACGGTGATCGGTCATGCGGTCGCGGATCTGGAGGCGGCCGGCGTGGACACGTCGCGGATGGTGATGGTCGGTGACCGCCATCACGACATTGATGGGGCCGCCGAGTTCGGCATCCCGACGGTCTGGGTGCGTTGGGGTTACGCCCAGCCGGGTGAGGAGGATGGCGCGTTCGCGGTCGTGGGTACGCCGGGCGAGTTGGCGTCACTCCTTCTCCCCTGACTTGCTCGCGACTGGCTGACGCCCCCGGTCAGGCCGCGCGCAGCGTGCGCGCAAACTGTTGGAGTTCGGTGAATTGGGCGTCGGCGGTCACCAGCGTCACGGTGGGTTGTTCGCGCAGGACCAACGACCGCGTGCGCCCGTCCTGGGATTCCCAGCGTTCCCACTGTCGCCCTTCGATGGCCTCATCACCGACCTTTCTGCCCTGCCGGGTGACGTCATCGATGAACTGGGGCAACGCGTCGTCGGCTTGGTTGATCTCGTAGTAGAGCTTGTCGGGCGAGATGTAGCCCAGCCGCCAATGGTTGCGCGGTGAGGTGCCCCCGCCGACCGTGCGGTCGCCGACCTTGAGCCAGCTGACGCGTGTGGCGGTCCAAGGCGCCTTGCCTGCTTCGGGGAGACCTTCGGGTGCCCACAGGGGCCAGTCGACGTCGGCCCGCGCCCGTTCAGCCACGGGCTGCCAGTCCACGCGTTCGACGGGATAGTCGTCGAGGTTGTTGGTCAACAGCCAGGTCAACACGAGGATCGGGATCATGATCACCGCCATCGAGCGGAGCATGTCCGTTGCGGTTGCCTTGCGCTGCTTGTCTGCCACCGGGCCATCCTCACAGATGTGCCGCGGCCGGGAAAATCTAGGCCCACGCCGCCATGAGGGCTTCCTCATTTCTGGCTCACTGCCCGCTCACTGACGACTCCTAGCGTTCTGGACATGAGGTCGCCAGAGAATGAGAGGCCATGATCGTCGTCAGTCTTATCGCCGCAGCCCTGTCGTTGGCCCTGGCAGCGGTTGCGTGTGCCGGTGCTGGTCGCCGGCTGATCGTTCGTCGATACCAGCATGGGCGCCTTTTGCGCCGGCTGGTTGCGACCGTCTATGGGACCCTCGGTTTGTTCCTGGTCGGTCACGCCGTGATCCCACACCCGGACACCGGCCATCTCGTTGACGGGATCGTCGTGGTGGCCCTGCTCGGCGCGTTCCTGGCCGTGCCCGCCGGGGTGCTGC
>JAUNUL010000162.1 GCA_030538175.1 Propionibacteriaceae bacterium
GGCATCGGAATAGACCGCGACCGAGCGGATGCCGGCCGCGCGCAACGAATGGATGATGCGGACCGCGATCTCGCCGCGGTTGGCGACGAGCACCGTGCGGAAGGAAGCACTCATGTCATCACATCCGGAACACGCCGTAGTTGACCGGTTCCAGCGGTGCCCCCGCGGCGACCGACAGTGCGAGCCCGAGGACCATCCGGGTGTCGGCCGGGTCGATGATTCCGTCGTCCCAGAGTCGGGCCGTCGAATAGTACGCCGACGACTGCGCCTCGAACTGCTCCTTGATCGGTGCGGTGAAGGTGGCGTGATCGGCGGCGCTCCACTTGCCGCCACGTCGGCGTACTTGATTTTCCCGGACCGACGCGAGCGTGTCGGCGGCCTGCGCGCCGCCCATGACGGCGATCTTGGCGTTCGGCCACATCCACAGGAAGCGAGGAGAGTACGCCCGCCCGCACATCGAATAGTTCCCGGCCCCGAACGAGCCGCCGATGATCACGGTGAACTTGGGGACGCGGGCACAGGCGACGGCGGTCACCATCTTGGCGCCGTGCTTGGCGATGCCGCCGGCCTCATAGTCACGGCCGACCATGAAGCCGGTGATGTTCTGCAGGAACACCAACGGGATCGCCCGACGGTCACACACCTCGATGAAGTGGGCGCCCTTGACCGCCGAATCGGAGAACAGCACGCCGTTGTTGGCGATGATCCCGACCGGGTGGCCGTGCAGGCGGGCGAAGGCGGTGACGAGCGTGGTGCCGAAGTGCTCCTTGAACTCGGTGAACTCACCGCCATCGACGAGGGTCGCGATCACCTCGCGGACGTCATAGGGAGTGCGGGAGTCGACGGGGACGATGTCATAGAGATCGGTCTGCGGTCGGCTCGGCTCGACCGGGTCGAGGATCTCCCAGGCGGGCTCGGCCCGCGGCGGGGTGGTTGCGATGATCGCGCGGACCTTCATGAGCGCGTCGTAGTCGTCGTCGGCGAGGTGGTCGACGACCCCGGAGGTGCGGGCGTGCAGGTCGCCACCGCCCAGCTCCTCGGCGGTCACCTCCTCACCGGTGGCTGCCTTCACCAACGGCGGGCCGGCGAGAAAGATCGTGCCCTGACCGCGGACGATGACGGCCTCATCGGACATCGCCGGCACATAGGCGCCGCCGGCGGTGCAGGAACCGAGCACGGCGGCGATCTGCGGGATCCCGTCGGCGGACATCCGGGCCTGGTTGAAGAAGATCCGGCCGAAGTGGTCGCGGTCGGGGAACACCTCATCCTGCTGCAGCAGCATCGCCCCGCCGGAGTCGACGAGATAGATGCAGGGCAGCCGGTTCGCGTGGGCGATCTCCTGGCCGCGCAGATGCTTCTTGACAGTCTCGGGATAGTACGTCCCACCCGACACCGTCGCATCGTTGGCGATGATCAGGCACTCCCGACCCGACACCCGGCCGATCCCCGCGATCGCGCCAGCGCCCGGGACCTTGCCGTCATAGAGGTCCTCCGCGGCAAGCGCGGAGATCTCCAGGAACGGCGACCCGGGGTCGAGCAGCACATCGATGCGTTGGCGGGGGAGCAGCTTGCCCCGGGACAGGTGTCGTTCGCGGGCCTTCTCGCCACCGCCGAGCGCAGCCCGTTCCAGGCGAGCGTCGAGATCAGCGAGCAGGGCAGCGTGCTGCTCCCGGTTGGTTCGGGCGACCACCGAGGTCGTCCCAGTCGGCACCGCCGAGCTGCCCGCCGGCGCCATGGCCTCATCCACGGGATCACCGCCCTTCGCACACGCCGCCACACCCTTGTGACGCGCGGTCTCCTGCACCCAAGGCGCACACCGTGGCCCGTGCTGCTCTCTCGACTTTAGCTCGACTCCCCACCGGTCATGTGATGTGGGTCACTTTCGACAGCGCGCCGGGGTTCGGGCGTACGCCCCCCGACATCATCCCCGCGACCGAACGCACCCAACAGCAGGCCGCTCAGCATCGACGCGTGCAACAACGCACCGCCGAGCTCGGAATCGCCGATGTCGCCGATGATCTCGAGGCTCACGATCCCGGCGTTGCCGGCAGACAGCGCGAAGGTCGCGACCGACAACGTCACCAGCGTCATGTTCGCCAGCGCCAGCATCACCCGGGCCGGGTTGGGGAACCGGTCGGAATGGCCGCGGGCGGCGGCGTACTCCGTCAACTGCCGCCAGACCAACCCGACCAGCAGCACAGCGGACGTCCCGGACAACGCCAGGAGCGCGCTCAACGGATCGTCGAGGACCTCGCGGAAGTGATGCACGCGGGACAGCAGCAGGACGGTCCCGAGCGCGACCGCCCGGTCGGCGGTGAGCCGGCGACGGGCGAGCAGCCAGCCGAGGATGAGCACGGCCGCGGCGACCTCGACTGTCACGAGCTGATCGGTGGCGGTGCTCCAACCAGCCAGCAACAGCAACTGGGCGAAGGGCGTGGACACCGCCAGCACGGTCGCGATCAGCGCCTGCCCGCGCCGGCCGTGCCGCGCCTCACCGACGGCGATCGCGAGCCCGCCCGCGGCGTACAGCAACGCCATCACCACGGTGCCCGGATCGCTGTCGACCGACCGACGGCCGGCCACGGTCAGCACCAGCATGAGCAGCACCGGATAGAACGCCCAACCGGCCAGCAGGAAGGCGAGCGGCCAGGAAATGGGGGAGTAGGCGGCCGCGACGTCGTCCGGGTCGACCGGCATCCCGCGCTCGGCTGGGGTACGCGGACCCTTCGACCGGGTCCCAGTCGGTCGCGCCAGGCTCCAGCGCATCACCAACCAAGCCGCGACAGCCACGACGCCGAGCACCAGCACGGCCACGGGCAGTGTCGCCACCGAGCGGCGCGGATCGGTAGCGACCGCCCACACCTCGGTCGCCGCCGCCCAAACCGCCAGCCCCGCCAGCAGCAGCCCGCCAATCAGGCGACCACGCGGTCTGCGACGTACGCCCTCCCAGACTCCACGGGCACTCCACGATCCAGTCGTGACGACGAGCTCGGTCATGGCGGCGCTGGCCAGCAGAGCGGCCGGCACCGCGAGGATCGTCAACAGGTTCGTCCAGTAGGTCACAACGTGCAGAGGCCAGACGTCGATCCCGTGCCCGACCAGCCGCGGACCAGCGAGCTGGAGCAGGATCGAGTGCCCGATCACAGCCAGGGCCACCAGGAACTCCCAGAACGCGAACCGCGCCCGCCAGCGCACGAGCGCCAGCAGCATCAGCACCGCGATCCCGACGAGGTTCACCCCGCGCAGGGTGTCCTCGGTGACCGGCGCCGCCGCGAGCGACAACACGACGAGCAACAGCAGGGGGACCCGGACGACCCACCACAGGTGCAGGGCGGCCGCGTACAACAATGCCAACGCCATCGCCACCGCGATGCACAGCACGGGCACGACGAGCCAGGGCAGTGATGTGGTGCCGTCGGCGAGCAGAGTGACGTTGCGCAGAGGACCGGCCGTGGCGGCCAGCCCGGCGAGGACGACGAACAGTCCCCCCGTGGCCACGATGATCGGGCGCAGCCCGCGCGGCCAGGGGTACGCGGGGTTCTCCCGCAGTCGACCGTCGCGGATCGGGTCACCCAGGGCGCGGGCCGCGATGTAGCGGACCACCCGCCCGGCCGTGCGTACGCCGCTCAGCGCACCCATGTCACACCCCCCGGTCCGAGCACCCACAACAGGGGTCTGGTGTCCCCGGCCGGCACCGGCCCGGTCAGGATCATCGCCGCACCCGCCGCGACGGGGGCAGTGAGCGTACGGCGACCGATCTCGACCCCGCGGGCGTCGAGGGTGAGGAGCGCGCCCGGGGTCAGCACCCGCCAATCCTGTCCCGTGGCCGTGACCGCAGTCCCGCCCGGGACGAACGCGAGCTCGCGAGCGGTGTCGGCCGTGACGATCCGTACGCCGTCCTCGCTCACCAGTGCGGCCGATTGCGGGCCGGTGACCAGACGGGTGTGCGCGGATCCGAAGCCGATGACGCTCGCCGCGACGACCCGTCCGGTGCCCGCGTCCACGCGGAGGGTTTCACCGGTGCGGGAGACGAGCAGGAGGACGTCCCCGGAGCGGGCGATGCCGACGGCGTCGAGCAGTTCCTCGCTGTGCCATCGCTCGTCCCCGTCGGCGCCGAACGCCGCCAGCGCGTCGTCCTTGGTGCGCACGAGCACCAGGTCATCGAGGACCACGACGGCCCGGTCGGTGCCCGCGGGGAAGGTGGTCCGCCAAAGGCGGTCACCGGTGTCGAGCCGGTAGGCGTCCAGGTCACCGCTCACGGTCGCCACCACGACCCTGTCCGCCCCGAGCGCGGTCATCCCGCCGGGGGCAAGATCGGGCGTGATATGGGACCACAGCCGGCGGCCGTTGCTGGCGTACGCGACGATCCGCCGATCACTGGTGGTCACCAGGACCCTGTCGTCGAAGGCCGTGAGGGAGAGGACGGTGCCGCCGGGGTGGGCCCACCAGGCGGCGGCCAGCTGGTCGCCCCGGGGGCTCCAGCCGATGAGGGTGCTGCTGTTGATGTCGACGGTGACGAGCGTGTCGTCGGCTGTCACGCTCTTGAGCCGGGGCACCGGGCCAACGGCGGGAGCGGTGCCGAAGACGGGGTCGTCCTCCAGAAGGGTGGGCGTGGTCGGGGTGGTCCGTGGCGGGCCGATCGGCCAGTCGGGTGTGGGGATGGTACGCAGAGTCTGCGGCCACGCGCGATCACCCAGTGGGGCCACGTCCGGGCCCAGGGGTGCCGCACCCTGGACGATGCCCTGACCGGGACACCACACGGCCTCATCGGTGTGCGTGTCGCGGAGGGTGGTGGTGGATCGGACCGCGAGGCAGCCACGCTCACCCAAGGCGGGGTCAGCCGGCAGATGCGCTTCGCCAGCATGGCGATAGTCGGTGCTGCCGAACACATCACGGGCGACCCCCGCGGAGGACCACTGGGATCCGGGGGCGACGTCGGCGGGCAGCTCCAGCAGGGCCGGTTGGAAGGCGACCCCCGCCGGGCCGGTGTGGGCGGCCAGCAGGACCCCGGTCGGGACGATCGTCCGCACGGTCATCCGTTGACCGGACGTCATGCTGTCGGGGGTCACGGTCTGCCGCCACCAGCGGAGTTCGCCACGGGGTACACCCTCGGGTGGTCGGATAGCTGTCAACATCGGGGTGGGCACCTCGCCGGCGATCTGCAGACCGGTGAACAGGGTGTGTTCCACAGACGCCACCAGCGGCGTACCGCCTTCGGGGCCGGCGTCGAGCACGACCCGCGCCGCCGCGCCGGACGCCGGCACGAATCGCGCCTCGGCCCCGCGGAAGCCGTCGCTGCCGGGGACGCTGAGCAGCGCGGTCGTGAACAGCAGCCACGCCAGCAGCACAGCGATCAACCCACCGCGCACCCAGCCGCCCATAGCCCGGACTTTAGTGGTTGACCCCGGGCTCGATGTCCAGCGAGGCGAGCAGGTCGAGCACATGCTGCTTGATCTCGTCACGGATGAGGCGTACGGCTTCGACACCCTGCCCAGCCGGATCCTCCAGCACCCAGTCCTCGTACCGCTTGCCGGGGAAGATCGGACAGGTGTCGCCGCAGCCCATCGTGATCACGACGTCGGAGGCCTGGACTGCCTCGGTGGTGAGCAGCTTCGGCTGCTCGGCGGACATGTCGATGCCCTCCTCACGCATGGCTGCCACCGCTGCCGGGTTCACCTGGTCGCTGGGCGCGGAGCCGGCGGACCGGACCTCGACCTGGCCGCCGGAGAGCGCGAGGGTGTACGCCGCCGCCATCTGGGAGCGACCAGCATTGTGGACACAGACATAGAGGACGCTGGGCTTCATCGAAATCTCCTTGGGCACGGACGTGACAGGGCGGCCGGGGAACGTCAGCGACGGGGGACGGTGGGGTCGCCGGCCCAGAACTTCCGTCCGGCCCAGAGGGCGACATAGACGAGTCCGACCAGGACGGGGACCTCGATCAGCGGCCCGACGACGCCGGCCAGCGCTTGGCCGGAGGTCACCCCGAACGTGCCGATCGCGACGGCGATGGCGAGCTCAAAGTTGTTGCCGGCCGCGGTGAATGACACCGCGGTCGACTTGGCATAGTTCAGCCCCAAAAACTTGGACGCCACCATCGAGCCGCCGAACATGGCGATGAAGTACGCCAACAGCGGCGGCGCCATCCGCGCCACCTCGAGCGGCCGCGAGGTGATGGCCTCCCCCTGCAGCGCGAACAGCAGCACCACGGTGAACAGCAGCCCGTACAAGGCCCACGGACCGATCTTGGGCAGGAAGGTCGACTCGTACCACTCGCGGCCCTTGGCGCGCTCGCCAAGCGTACGGGTCAGATAGCCCGCGACCAGCGGGATGCCGAGGAAGACGAGCACGCTGACGATGATCGCGACGAACGAGAAGTCGGCCGAGGTGGTCGGCAGCCCGAGCCAGCCGGGGAGGACCTGCAGATAGAACCAGCCGAGGACGCCGAACATCACGACCTGGAAGACGGAGTTGATCGCCACGAGCACCGCGGTGGCCTCCCGGTCCCCACAGGCCATGTCGTTCCAGATCAGGACCATCGCGATGCAGCGGGCGAGGCCGACGATGATCAGGCCGGTGCGATATTCGGGATGATCCGGCAGAAATGCCCACGCCAGCACGAACATGAACGCCGGCCCGACGATCCAGTTGAGCACCAGCGACAGCAGCAACAGCCTGCGATCGCCGGTGACACGATCAATCTCGGTGTAGCGGACCTTG
>JAUNUL010000163.1:0-6449 GCA_030538175.1 Propionibacteriaceae bacterium
AGGAGATCGGTCAGATAGCGGCTGGAGGACAGGATCAGCGCCAGCCAATGTGCCATCGCGCCCTCGTCACGCAGGGCCCGGAGATACCACGGCGTCCCGCCGAGCGAATCGGACACCTGCCGGAAGGCCAGCAGCCCCGCATCCGGATTCGGCCCATCGGCGAACCAGCCGAGCATCGCGGGCAACAGTTGGCGCTGGATCTCCGCCTGGCGGGTCATTCCCTGGCTCAACGCCTGAATGTGCCGCAGGGCCGCCTTCGGGTCGAGGAAGCCGAGCGCCTGCAGTCGCGTGCGGGCTGCTTCGGTGGTCAACCGCACCTCGCCGGACGGGATCCGGGCGACCGCCTCCAACAGCGGTGAATAGAACAGTCGGCGATGCAACGCCAGCACCCGGCGGGAGCGCCGCCGCCAGCCATCGGTCACCTGCTCCGGCGTCAGGCCCAGACCACGGCCGATGCGCCGCAGGTCGCCCTCGGCGGTCGGCAGCACGTGCGTGCGCCGCAGCCGGAACAGTTGGGTGCGGTGTTCGAGCACGCGGATGAAGCGGTACGCCTCCCCCAGCTCGGCGCCATCCACCCGCCCGACGTAGCCGGCCGCCACCAACGCCGTCAGCCCCGGCAGGGTCGAGCTCGTGCGGATCCGTTCATCGGTCCGGCCGTGGACCAGCTGGAGCAACTGGACAGAGAACTCGACATCCCGCAGGCCGCCTTCGCCGAGCTTGAGTTCGCGCCCCTGCTCCTTCGCGGGAATATGGTCAATCACCCGCCGACGCATCGCCTGGACGTCCTGAACAAAGCCGTCCCGCCCCGCGACCTCCCACACCCGCGGCCTGATCATGTCGACGAACTCCTGGCCCAACGCGAGATCACCAGCCATCGGGCGGGCCTTCAACATGGCCTGGAACTCCCACCCCTTGGCCCATTTCGCGTAGTACGCCGTATGGCTGGCAAGCGTCCGCACCAACGGACCCGCCTTGCCTTCGGGCCGCAGCGCCGCGTCGACCTGCCAGATGGTGCCCGCTGCCGTGTGCGCGGAACAGATCCGGGTCAGGTTGGACGCGAGACGAGAGGCGATCTGAACCGCCTGATCCGCGCTCACCAGCGGCTCACCATCGGGGCCGAGTGCCGGTTCGGCCAGGAACAGCACGTCCACATCCGAGACGTAGTTCAGTTCGCGTGCGCCACACTTGCCCAACCCGATCACGGCCAGACGGGTCCTGGCGGCCTGCTCGGGGCCGACCTCCTGCCGGGAGATGGCCAGCGCCGCCTCCACGGTGGCATCGGCCAGATCCGCCAGCTCCTCGGCCACGTCATCCATCAGTGCGATCGGGTCGGCATTGGTCAGGTCGCGGGCGGCAATGCGCAGGATTTCGTCCCTGTACGCCAGGCGCAGCTCGTCGCTGCGGCTCACCTCGCCCACGGGTTCGGCGACGTCCGGATCGGCACCGACCGACCGCAGGAGCCGCGCCCGCAGATCGGTCGCGGTGCGCCGCTCAGCCGGCGTACGCAACACCGCGAGGCGGTCGGGATGAGCGATCAGGTGCAGTTGCAGCGTCGCGCTGGCCGCCAAGACCTCGATCACCTGCCGAGCCCACACGGCATCCCCGGCGAGATCGGACAACACACTGCGGTCATCGCGCGCGATCTTGTCGAGACCCTCGAAGGCCTGATCGGGGTCACACGAGGCAGCGGCCAACTCCACCAGCATCGCAGCCGCGACGTCGGTCAGGTCCCACTCAGCCAACCGGTCCGCCGCCGATCTGGGCACCTGAAAGCCCCGCCGCGCCAGGGTGCCCGTCATCGACTCGGATCTCGCCACGATGTGAGGCTACTAGTCCGCACCGGTCGATCAGGTGGCCCGGGGGACTCCGGTTGGGACGTTCATCGTTAAACAACAGGCCATCTGGCGGCCACCGTCACGGCCTAGAGTCCTCATGGTGGGAATCGCAACGCAGCAACGCAGCGCCGTCCGTGGCCTGATCGACCAGGGAGAACGGCTGGCGGATTTCCTCGGCTCACTTCGCCCGGCGGAGTTCCACCGTGCAGTGCCGAGCGAGGATCTCACCGTGGTCGCCGTGGTCGCCCAGTTGCTCATCGAGCAGAACGCCCTGCTCGCTGCGCTCGACCAACCCACCAATCAGCGGGCAACGCCGCTCCCCCTGTACTGCGCGGGCCTCAGCCTGCAGCGCCATCGCAGCGAGCAGTTGGCACGGGAAATCGCCGACCACGACGCCGGCCCCACCCTCGTCGCGCAGTTCGCCCAACAACAGCAGGAAGTCATCAACCGTTTGAGCGGCGAGGACCTGCCCGAAGTCGTCGCCGTCAGCCGGTCAGCTCTGCGAATGACCGACCTGCTGCGTCTGATGAGCGTCGAATGGGTCCTGCACGCCGACGACATCAGCTGGGCCCTCCCGGGGCGCCGCGCCATCGATCTTCCCCGCGGCCACTTGGCTGACGCGGTGCGACTATTCACCGAGATCCTGCGCCACCGCCATCCCGGGGGCTCGATCGAGATCCGAGTGCCACCGTTTGCTGCCGTGCAGTGCGGCAACCCGGGCGAGCCTCGACACACCCGCGGAACCCCACCGAACGTGGTGGAGTGTCAACCGCTGTCGTTCATCCGGCTGTGTCGCGGCCGCGAAACATGGTCGGAAGCTGTCACCCACAACCAGCTGACCGCCAGCGGGCTGCGGGCCGACATCTCGGAGTGGTTCCCCCTGCTCTGATCCTCAAGCAATCGGCCAAGGCCTGTCGTCACAGACCAGCCAGCAACGACCTCATCACGGTGGGCAGTTCAGCCAGGTCCCTGACCCAGATCGCCTTGCCACCGGTCGCTTCCGCAACCCGGGACACCTCGGGATAGCCCGCCTCCGGACCGATCAGGACATAGAACATCTCGATCGGTCGCTTCGGATCAGCCTCATTCTTCAACTGATTGATGAGGTCATCCGCCGTGAACTTGGCATTGTGGAACTCATCCACGCCGTCGGTGAGCACGACGATCTTGTTCGGCTTGCCCGGCTGATAGGTCTGCAGGTTGTATTGGTAGGCCTGCGAAATCGCCAGATAGAGCGGGGTGCCACCCTCGGGCTTGAGGCTTTCCATCCCCTGGTGGAAATGCGGCATCATTTCTTTCCACACCGGCGAGCGATTGTCCTCGAGTGGGAACACCGGCTGGATCAGCGGATTGCCCTCGGCATCCGCGTGGAAAGTCATCAGTCCGGTCGAATAGCCCGGCGGCCATGCGGCCCAACTCGACAGGGCGGCCTGACTGACCACATCAACCCTGCGGAGACCCGTGTTGCCGAACGGGGTCGCCATCGAACCCGAGAGATCCAACAGCGGCAGGACCGATGAACGCTGGGCGAACCCAGCTTGGAGAGCGGTGGCACCCATCACCTGTGCGGTGTCGTTGGGACGCAACGGCGGCAGCGGGTTTGCCGACAAGCCAGCAGCGCTCAAGGCTTCGGCCTCGGGGCCCGAATCCGTCGTCCGCAGCCCGAGCTCGTTGAGCTCGGCGACACCCTGCGGGCTGGCCAGCCAGTCGACGAAGCCCTGCACCGTGGCATTGCCCGTGGGGTTGACGATGCCCAACTGCACGCCCGTCGCACCGTCGCCGAGGTGCTCCGCCACGACGTTGGCGCCTTCACGCACCTGCGTCAACACGGTGTATTCCGTCGTCAGCCCGGTCCGTGGGCCCGCGGGGCCCCGTGCCGTATCATCCGCCGGGTTTGCAGCCAGGTGGCCGAGGACATCAGCGGACGTCGGAACTCGCTGGACCACCCGGTGCTCGGCGGCCGCCATCCGCAATTGATTGTCGGTCACCTTGACAGGGTCAGTGGGTGGTGGCTCGCCATTGCTCAGCATCATGGCCATGGTCATGAACCCCATGGCACCCACGGCCGATGTGTTCGGATCGGGCTCCACGAGCTTGATGACACCCCACGGCTTGCCGAAGGCGTCATAGCGCTTGTTCTCGGTCAGCAGGTCCACCAGCAGGGGCCCGTTCTGTCGCTGGTCCCCCAATGCCTCCCGCAGCTGCCGTTCATAGGCGAGCACCAGCGGGGTATGCGCGAATGTGGTCGGCGTGGCCGCCGCCAACGCCGCTCCCTCGCCGCTGGCTCGTTGAGCCCACGTGATGTCCTCGGGGAGCCAGGCATCGGCCTCACCCAAGCCCTTCTTGGCCACCTCATGGCTGGCCTGGCCGGTGACCTGGATGAGGTCGCAGTCACCAGGCGCCTGCTCGGAATAGCGGTCTGCCAGCCGCTGACCCAGCGCTCGATAATCCGGATCAACCACCAAGGTGGCCGACTCTGCGCATGTGCCAGCTGCTTCGGTGTTGCGCGTCAATGCGAGCACCGCGCCGCCACCGGCCAGTGCCAGAGCCACTCCCCCGGCGACCAGCCAGCGCCAATTGAACTTGCGCTCCGGCGGCGCGGAGTCCGGCGCCACTCGGCGCGGCTCATAGTGATCCGCCATCGACCCTCCTCGGGCAAGCCGTCACGCCTGCACCCTCGAAAGTTTCCTCCTGCGCGTCGACGCGGTTCGCGTCTCAGCACCCTCTCAGGAGTTTACCCCGGAGAGTTTCACCCCGCGGCCGTGCTTATTTCCCCAAAACCCCTAGTCGGGGTCACAGTACAGGCAAATAGCGGCCGAGTTCCATCGGCGTCACCTGAGCGCGATACTCATCAAACTCAGCTCGCTTGTTGCGCAGGAAGAACTCGTGCACGTGTTCACCGAGAGCTTCGACCGCCAACTCCGACGACTCCATCGCGCGGATCGCCTCATCCAGGTTGCGGGGCAGCGGCCGGATCCCCAGCGCACGCCGTTCCCGCTCCGTCAACGACCACACATCGTTTTCCGCCTCCTCGGGCAGCTCATAGTTGCCTTCGATTCCGGCAAGCCCGGCATGAAGGATCAGCGCCAACGCCAAGTACGGATTCGCTGCCGAGTCAATCGACCGCAGTTCGATGCGGGCCGAGGACCCCTTGTGCGGCTTGTACATCGGCACGCGCACCAGCGCCGACCGGTTGTTGCGTCCCCAACAGACATAGCTGGGCGCCTCGCCACCGAAGGCCAAGCGCTTATAGGAGTTCACCCATTGATTGGTGACCGCAGAAATCTCCTCCGCATGCCGCAGCACCCCGGCGATGAACTGCTTGCCCGTCCGGGAGAGGTGATAGGGCGCCCCCGCCTCATAGAACGCGTTCGAGTCCCCACTGAACAGCGACATGTGGGTGTGCATGCCGGATCCCGGATGCTCACTCAACGGTTTCGGCATGAACGAGGCGCGGATGCCCGCGTGTTCGGCGACCTCCTTGACCACCGTGCGGAAGGTCATGATGTTGTCCGCCATCGACAGTGCATCCGCATAACGCAGGTCGATTTCCTGCTGGCCGGGCGCATTCTCGTGATGGGAGAATTCGACCGATATCCCCATCTGCTCGAGCGTCGTGATCGCCTGCCTGCGGAAGTTCGAGCCACGGTTGCTCACCGTGTGGTCGAAATAGCCCGACGAATCGATCGGGATCGGCTTCCCATCCGGGGACAACTCCTTCTCGAAAAGAAAGAATTCGATCTCCGGATGGGCATAGAAGGTGAATCCGAGATCTGCCGCCTTGCCCAGTGCCCGCTTGAGGACATAGCGGGGGTCGGCGTACGACGGGGAGCCGTCGGGCAGGCTGATATCGCAGAACATCCGCGCGGTGCCGCCATCCTCGGGTGACTCCCGCCACGGCAGGACTTGGAACGTCGAAGGATCCGGGTGGGCCACCATGTCGGACTCATAGATGCGGGCGAACCCCTCGATGGCAGAACCGTCGAAGCCAAGGCCCTCGGCGAAGGAACTCTCGAGTTCGGCCGGAGCGATCGCGACCGACTTCAGAAAACCCAACACATCAGTGAACCAGAGCCGAACGAATCGAATATCTCGCTCTTCGATGGTGCGCAACACGAACTCGGTCTGCTTGTCCATGGCCCACAGTGTGCACCGCGGGTGTTTCAGCCGAGTTACACCCCCACTAGGCTCGTCTCCGAGCAGCCACTCGGCGGCCAGGCGGCGAAGGAGACCCGGTGAGCGGTGGGCGCGGTCGGCTCGATCTACCCCGCAGCCACCGTGGCGGATTCCTGCCTTTGGCGGTCGGCGCGTTGGCTATCGGAGCAGGCTTCGCGGTGATCCTGTTGCTGCTGCTCGGCCCAGGCTCGCGTACGCCCGGCACATCCCCCGGGCAGCCAGGCGACCAGGCGCGGGACAGCCCCACTTCGGCTCGGACGGCCGATCCGATATCGAAGCGGCCGGCGCCGGCGGTGCCCCCACCGCCACCGTCCGCGACACCGGACAACGTGTGTGCCGTGGGCGAGCCCGACTTTCGCGGCAGTGGCCCGGCTGCTGGCCGTCTCCACGGGGGCGGGCTGACCATGCCGCTGCCGGATCACCTGGACGAGGGTGACC
>JAUNUL010000163.1:6459-6716 GCA_030538175.1 Propionibacteriaceae bacterium
TCGTCGACGATCGAGGGGATGCAACCTGGGCTGGTGTCGGGGCGTTGCGGATTGAAGAGCCGTACCACACCCCCGAGCAGGCGACCGCGACCGTGACCGCCTGCCTCGCCCAGGCGTACGCCGACCTGCAGGTCGAACAAGCCTCGTTCGTGGCCCTCCCCGGAGTGCGTCAGGCCCATGAGCGCACTGGCAGCGTCACCGCTACGGGCGCGGAGCACGACTTCCGCGTCCTCGTCGCGGACACCGGAGCGCCGGAA
>JAUNUL010000164.1 GCA_030538175.1 Propionibacteriaceae bacterium
GAACTCGCCGCGCTCGACAGCCAGTTGCAGCATGCCGAGGCCAAGCGGGAGACGGTGCTGGAGAAGATCCCAGCCGCGCTGGTCACCTATTACGAACGGATCCGGGACAAGCGGGACGGCCTCGGCGCGGCTGAGCTGATCGAGCGACGCTGTGGCGGTTGCCGACTCGACCTCACGTCGGCCGACGTGACGGCGTACGCGGCCGCGGCAGCCGATGAGGTGCTGCTGTGCGAGGAATGCGGTCGCATCCTCGTCCGCTCCCAGCATTCGGGCCTGCCCACCTGACCCCAGCCAGGAGAACCTTCATGCCATTTCGCCCCGTCCGTCTCCGTGAAGAAGTCCCGGCCGCCCTGCGGGAAGGCCTGGAGCGTCTGCGCCGAGAACTCGACGTCCCCACGGACTTCCCGGCCGAGGTCTTGGCGGCCGCGGAGCAGGCCGCCGCAAACCCTCGCCTGCCGGAGTTGGATCGCACTGACCTGGAGTTGGTGACGATCGATCCGCCGGGAGCCCGTGACCTCGATCAGGCGGTCTTCATCGAACGCGACGGTGATGGTTTCGTGGTGTGGTACGCGATCGCCGACGTCGGCGCCTTCGTCACCGCTGGCGACCCGATCGATCGCGAGGCCCACGCCCGCGGGCAAACGTTCTATGCGCCCCACCGGCGTACGCCCTTGCATCCGCCCGCCATTTCGGAGAACGCGGCCAGCCTGCTGCCCGACGAGACCCGGCCGTCGCTGCTGTGGCGGCTGCCGCTCGATGCCCACGGCAACTGCGCGGCGCCACACGTGGAGCGGGCGATGGTCCGCAGCCGCGAACAACTGACGTATGCCGAGGTCCAGGACCAACTCGACAACGGCACCGCGAGTGAGTCGCTGCAGTTGTTGCGCGAGGTCGGGCTGCTGCGCGAACAGATCGAACGCGAACGCGGCGGTGTCAGCCTCAACATTCCCGAGCAGGAAATCCGGGTCTCCAACAGCGGCTGGGAGCTCGAGTTCCGCAGCACGCTGCCCATCGAGGGGTGGAATGCTCAGATCTCGTTGATGACGGGCATGGCTGCGGCGCACCTCATGATGTACGCCGATGTCGGCATCCTGCGCACGCTCCCGCCGGCGGACAATGGTTCGCTGCGCCGGCTGGGCAACGTGGCCAAGGCCCTGCGGATCAACTGGCCCGCGGAGATGGACTATCCCGAGTTCGTGCGCTCGCTCGATTCGTCCCGGGGTGACCATGCCGCGATGCTGTACGCCTGCACCACCCTGTTCCGGGGCGCCGGTTATCAGGCGTTCAACGGTGTCCTTCCCGCCGATGCGCTGCACGCTGCGCTCGCGATCGAGTACGCCCACGCCACCGCGCCGTTGCGACGCTTGGTCGATCGCTATGTGCTGGAGATCTGTGCCGCGATCTGCGCGGAAGTTGACGTGCCCGAGTGGGTGATCGCTGAACTCGACAGCCTGCCGGAGACGATGGCCGAGTCGAGCCGCCGGGCGAAGAAATACGAACGCGGGATCGTCGACCTCACCGAGGCGTTGCTGTTGTCCGGGCGTGAGGGCGACGTGTTCATCGGCACTGTCGTCGACGTCGACAACAAACGCGGCCGGGGTCGGTTCATGATCAATGAGCCCGCTGTCGAGGCACCTGTGAAGGGATCGCAGTTGCCCCTTGGGCAGGAGATCGAGGCGCGCCTGGTGTCGGTCGACCTCACGACCGGGGTAACCGAATTCACCGACGTCACCCCGCGCCGCCCGAAGCGCTGACACCCGTCCGATTCGCCCAGCCGTCAGCGGCCTCGCGGCCTGTGCGAGGGGGTCGGTGGGCGCTATCTGATCAACCCGTGATCAGCGGTGGGCGTGCTCGACGATCACCCATTCGGTCGTGGAGAACCCGCTGTACGCGAACGGGAACACACCCCGATTTTCCTTCTCGACGTGATCGGCGAGGTCCGCGAGCAGGACGGTGAGTTCGTCGAGCGGTGGCGGTGAGCTGAACCCATCCAACCGGGCGTGCAGGTCGACGTGATCAGCGGCCAGCTCGTCGATCAACTCCACGAACTCGCCCAACTCGCGCATCGCGGCGAAGATACCGCGCTCCTCGATGTCATTGTGGGCCTTGAGCAGGGCGGTGAACTGGGCAAGATCGGCCATCGCGACGTCCACGTCACCCTGTTCGAGGGCACGCACGGCGCTGTCACCAAGCGAGGACAGCTTGTCGTGCTCATCCATGAGCTGACCCAGGAACGGATTTTGGTGACAGCCGCAGTATTCGCACATGGCTTAAGCCTGCACCCCGCACGTTAACGGCTCGGCTGCGGGGGAGGATGGAGGTGTCAGCAACGAGAACTAAGGAGAGTCATGGCCCGCAAGATTGCCACCAACACCGGCGTTGACATGGCCGAACTGCTGGACTTCGTCCGCCCCCGGCACCGCATGATCCTGCTCACCAGGCGCCGGGATGGATCGCCCCAACTGTCGCCGGTCACCGGCGGTGTGGATGACCAAGGACGGATTGTCATCTCGACCTATCCAGGTCGAGCGAAGACCCGCAACGCCGAGCGGGAGTCCGAGGTCAGTGTGTGCGTGATCTCCGATGACTGGAACGACGCCTGGGTCCAGATCGACGGCACCGCGGAGGTGCTTCACCAGCCAGAGAGCGTCGAGGCGCTGGTCGACTATTTCCGGTGCATCAGCGGCGAACATCCGGACTGGGATGAGTACCGCGCAGCCATGCGTACCCAAGGGAAGTCACTCATCCGGATCACCCCCGAGCGCTGGGGGCCCGTCGCGACTGGCGGCTTCCCAGCGGATATCGCGGCGAAACTCGACGGTTGAGGGCGCGCGATGATCGCCCATGAGGTCATTTGTGACAGGTGGCGTGACTGAGCCGGTCATCCGGCGTGGCGGGTGGTCATTTGGGACACAGGGCGCGACTGAACGGGTCTTCCGGCATGTCCGGTGTGACATGAGATTCGTCGGGCCCGGCGGAGCGGCGTTCGACGAAGCGGACCACGTGCGGGCCAGTGAGGCCCTGAGGTGGCTGATTCCCTTGTCCCCAAGGGAGAACGGATGAGGCGGCCGGTAAGCCGGATTTTGTCGAGGACGATCATCCATCTGCGACCGCCGTTGCCGACGGCCTGGTGCGACCTACCCGGGAACTCGGGCGAGCAGCCCTCGGGCGTTCCCTGTCTGGTCTTGCTCCGGGTGGGGTTTACCTGGCCACCCCAGTCACCTGGGGTGCCGGTGGTCTCTTACACCACCTTTTCACCCTTACCCCCGTGAAGGGGGCGGTTTATTTCTGTGGCACTGGCCCGCGGGTCGCCCCGGGTGGACGTTATCCACCACCCTGCTCTGTGGAGTCCGGACTTTCCTCGACGCTGCATGCAGCGCCGCGATCGCCTGGCCGCCTCATCCGCCGTCCCACTCTACCGTGGCTTGAACGTCCCACCGTGAAGGTCACCTCGCACCGTGGCTCCGCTGTGGTCGGTGACTTCCAGGGTGGGGTGTCTCAGCAAGAACTGGTCGGGAGCGCCGATGGGCACATACGGCCGGGGCGCCTAACCCTGGGAGCGACCGATCGCGCCGCGCTAGCAGCGCAGACAGCACAGCTAGCACCTTGGGCGGTCGATGTCACCGCCGTACGCCCGGGCGCCGATCCCGGTGACGGGGGCTCGCGGTCCTGGGATCTCGTTCTCGTCACCGAGGGCATAGAAGACGAGCTCTCGATCCCCGGTGCGAACGAAGGGCACTTGCATGGTCCCGCCGATGCTGCCGCGTTCTTCGAACTGGAGGTCGGTGTGGTGGAAGTACGCCACCTCTTCCATAGCCATGCCCACACGAACGCCGGACGTGGTGGTGTGCATGGGGCTGCCGAGCCAGATTTCCGCCAGCTGGTCCTGTCCGTTGAACACCAGGTCCACGCCTTCGGCCACCAGATCGGGGCTGGCTCCCCACCGGTCGCAGTGGGGGAGTCGGGCGACGAGTCCATCGGCCACCCCGTCGGCGGCGGTCATGCCGAGGCGCAACGGGCCGAAACTGTCTGTCGACAGCTGCCAGTTGACCCGTTCCGGTGCGCCGGTGGGGCCGGCATAGGCGGTCGGTGAACTGGTCGGCATGGGGGTCGGGCTGGGCGTGGCAGTGTGGCTTGAATCAGGGCTCGGAGACGCACCGTCGCTGGTGCCCCCGGCGCCACCGCAGCCGGTCAGGAGCGCGACGGCTGCCAGCCCGGCGAGGAGCCGGCGTGCCATCAGCAGCCTTCGATCACCGGTGTGCCGTGCGTGCGAGCGAGGATTGCCTTGATCTGGGGGTCGCGGCCGGGGTCTTGTTCGACGAACAACAACTCGTTGTCGTCCTGGACCACGAACCAGGCCGGCAGGCGGCCGCCGCCACCTTCGCGTTCCTCGGTGCGCAGGTCGTTGCCGTACGCCTTCTTCACGTCATCCAGGGTGTTGCCGACCTTGGTCCCTTCGCTGGTGGCGAAGGTGGGCTTGTGCACCCAGATCTCATAGAGCTGGTCGTCGACGAAGGTCAGGGAGAGACCCTGATCGATGAGTTCGGGTGAGGCGTCCCAGTCATTGCAGACCTCGTCGCGGGCGACCCAGCCGTGGGCCTGTGCTTCGGCGAGGGAGACCCCGATCCGAATCGGTCCCACCCCATCGGGTTCGATGACGGCGTCGTGAAGGCTTGTCGATGCCGATGTTTCATCAGGTGTGGGTTGTGTGGTCGCGCCGTCGTCCGCGGTCGCGACAGCGGTCGGCGTCGGGTCGGCTGGTGTTCCCGGCGGTGGGGTCGTGCCGCAGCCCGCCAGGGCCAGAACGACGGCTGCGGTGGCGAGTCCGATGCGAAGCCGTGGCATAGCTGCACTCCTTGTCTTGGCAATGCTGACCACCTTATCGACCCGAGGGTGCCGATTTGGTGGAGATCAACACGACCGCGCCCAGCAGGAGAGCGGCGCCGAACAAGCCGGGCGGGGTCAGCCGTTCGGCGAGCACCCAGGCTGCCAGCAGGGCGGCGGTGAGTGGCTCGAGCAGCGACACCAGCACCCCCGTGGTCGAGGATTGCGTACGCAGACCGTGCAGGTACGCCAGATAGGCGATCGCCGTCGGGATCAGGCCGAGGGCCAGCACCAAGGCGATGGCGCTCGGGGTTGGGGCGAATCCGATGGTCCCGCGGACCGCAGCGACCAAGAGTGTTCCTGCTCCGCCGATGCCAAAGGCGAGGGCCATGCCGGTCAGGTTGTGGAAATCGGGTTCCGGGCGGGCCCCGATCAGCGAGATGCCCGCGAAGCCGGCACCCGCGGTCAGAGCAAGCAACCCACCGCGCACCAGCGCTTCGCTGCTCACCCCGGGTGGTGGGGTGCCGACCAGCAGCAGCAAGCCCACCACGGCCATGACCCACACCACCGCCAGTCGCACGCTGAGGCGGTGGCGGCCGGTCACCACGTCAATGGCGACGACGAGCACCGGTGCGGAGCCGATGGCGATCAGCGTCGCCAGCGCCACCCCGATCGACCCGACGGCGGTGAAGAACGACACTTGGTACACGGCGGAGCAGGTGGCGATCCCGAACACGCGTGCCCAACCCGAGCGGCGACGGGGCAGGCGTACCTGACGGGTGGCGAGAATGAACACCGCCACCAGCACCCCACCCACGGCGATCCGATAGCCACCAATGGCCAGCATGGACAGGCCGGAGGACACCGCCAGGAGGGTGCCGAGGGTGCCGGAAAATCCCCACGCGATGCCTGCGACGACCAGGGCTCCGAGACCAGCGGTTGACCGGGTCGGGGCAGCCTCCGCCGACGTTGCGACCGGTCGCGTCATGGTGTGGATGCCTGCAAGGGCAGCGCCGCGTCGGTCATGGCAGCGTCAGAATCTCCGCACCCTGGGGGGTGATGAGGACCGTGTGCTCCCACTGGGCCACCCGGGACAGGTCGTTGGTCACGACGGTCCACCCGTCATCCCACAGGTGCCAGTCGATCCCGCCGAGGGTGATCATGGGCTCGATCGTGAACGTCATGCCGACCTCGATGACGTCGTCGAACTGCTTCGCGTCATAGTGCGGGATCACGAGCCCGGAGTGGAAGGCGGTGTGCACACCATGGCCTGTGTAGTCCTTCACGACGCCATAGCCGAACCGCTTGCCGTAGGTCTCGATGACCTTGCCGATCACGTTCACCTCGCGGCCGGGCTTGGCCGCACGGATCCCGCGCATGAGGGCCTCGTGGGTGCGTTCCGACAGCAGACGGGACTCCTCGTCCACGTCGCCGGCGAAGAACGTGGCGCAGTTGTCGCCGTGGACGCCGTCATAGAAGGCGGTGAGGTCGATCTTGACCATGTCGCCGTCCTCGAGGGGCCGGGCATCGGGGATGCCGTGGCAGATCACCTCGTTGATCGATGTGCAGATCGACTTCGTGAACCCGCGATAGCCGACCGTGGACGGATAGGCACCCTGATCACAGATGAATTCATGGGCCTTGCGGTCGATTTCGTCGGTGGTCACGCCCGGTTCGACGAGGCTCCCGGCGTACGCTAAACCCTGCGCGGCGATCCGGCCGGCGATCCGCATCTTCTCGATCGTCTCCGCCGACTGGACGTGCGACCCGTGATAGGGCCGGGGCGCATCGCGGCCGACATAGTGCGGCCGGGGGATGTGCGAGGGCACGGGGATCGGCGGCGACACGGGATAGGGCTTAACAGGGGTCA
>JAUNUL010000165.1 GCA_030538175.1 Propionibacteriaceae bacterium
GGCGCCAAGGTCCCCGTTGACGGTGTCGTGATCGGCGGTACCGGCGCGATCGACGAGGCGTCGATCACCGGTGAGTCCATCCCGGTCGAGAAGGTGACTGGCGACAAGGTGTACGCCGGCACGATCGCCACCGGCGGCTTCCTGCAGGTGCAGGCTACCGGCGTCGGCGCCGACACCACGCTGGCCCGGATCATCCACCGAGTCGAAGAGGCCCAGGACGCCAAGGCCAAGACCCAGAAGTTCATGGACCGGTTCTCGGCCTGGTACACCCCGGCCATCATCGTCCTAGCACTGGTGCTCGGTCTGATCACCCGCGACGTCGTGCTGGCACTGACCCTGCTCGTCATCGCCTGCCCCGGCGCGCTCGTCATTTCGATCCCTGTCTCGATCGTCGCCGGCATCGGCCGCGGCGCCAAGGACGGCATCCTGATCAAGGGTGGAGAGTTCCTCGAGACGTCGGCGAAGATCAACGCTGTCGCCCTCGACAAGACCGGGACCCTCACCGAGGGGCGCCCCGTTCTGACCGACGTGGTCGTGCTCGATGCCGGAGCCGACTATGGCCTGGATGCCGAAGACGTCCTGCGGCTGGCGGCCCGTGCCGAGGCCGGCTCCGAGCACCCGCTGGCTCGCCCGATCCTCGAGGCTGCTGCGGAGAAGGGCCTGGGTGTCCAGGGCATTCCCGAGCACACCGAGCCGGTGCCCGGCAAGGGCATCGTGGCCATCCTCGACGGTCATCGCATCGCGGTCGGCAACGTCGCACTCCTCGCACAGGAGCAGGCGGACAAGACCGACAACAACCGGGTGGCCGAGGTCGTTGCCGAGCTCGCGGCCAAGGGGCGTACGCCCATGGTCGTCGCCCGCGACGGCAACGCGATCGGCGTGGTCGCGGTCGCTGACCGGATCCGCACCGACGCTGCCGAGATGGTCCGTCGCCTGCACGCCAGTGGCGTCAAGAAGGTCGTCATGCTGACCGGTGACATCGAACCGGTTGCCCTGGCGGTCGGCGCCCAGGTCGGCATCGACGAAGTCCGCGCCGGGCTGCTGCCTGAGCAGAAGCTCGAAGCGGTCGAGGACCTGAAGCGTCAGGGGTACACCGTCGCGATGGTCGGTGATGGCGTGAACGACGCTCCGGCCCTGGCCACGGCCGATATCGGGGTGGCGATGGGTGCAGCCGGCACTGGCGTGGCCATCGAGACTGCTGACATCGCCCTGATGAAGGACGACCTGCTCAAGCTGCCGCAGGCGGTCTCGCTCGCCAAGCGAACTGTCTCGAACATGCGCCAGAACATCGCGATCGCCCTGATCACCGTGGCCACGCTGATGATCGGTGTCATCTTCGGCGGCGTGACGATGGCGATCGGCATGCTGGTTCACGAGCTCTCGGTGCTGGTGGTCATCGTCAACGCGATGCGCCTCCTGCGACGGCGGCGGGATCGCTTCGAGCGGGCACCGCTCGCCGTCGATACAGCACCGGCCGGCGTCACCAAGGCCGAGGATCGCGTCAAGCAGACCGTCTGATCGAACAGGCCGGGTGGGCACCGGGGGATCCGGGCCCACGCGGCCTTGTCATGCTCACTGATGAGTCACCCACCACCCATGAACAGTTCGAAGGAGAATTCGATGTCCAGGATCTTTGTCTTCAACGCCCACGGCGGCCCGGAAACCCAGGCCCTCATTGAGCGGCCCGTCCCCGAACCCGGCCCGGGAGAGCTGGTGATCGAGGTCCGCGCCGCGGGGGTCAACCCCGTGGACTGGAAGATCCGCGAAGGCCACCTCGGCGCTAAGACCGAGTTCCCGGTGGCCATGGGGCGTGAGGTCGCCGGTGTGGTCACGGCGGTCGGGTCCGATGTTGAGGAGTACGCCGCAGGTGACGCTGTGCTCGGCCTGGTTGCGCCAGGTCAGGGTGGGTTCGCCGATCACGCGGTGCTGCGGGCCAAGGATGCCGTCGTCAAGCCAGAGGATCTGTCGTATGCCGCTGCCGCGACGATCCCGGTGGCCGGCACGACGGCGTACGACCTGACCCACGCAATCGAGCTGGAAGCCGGCGACACCATGGTCGTGCTGGGTGCCGGCGGGGGAGTCGGGTATCTGGCAACCCAGATCGGACGGGTCCACCAGTTCAATGTCATCGGCATCGCGTCCGAGGCCAAGCGCGAGCTGGTCGAGTCGACCGGGGCGACGTTTGTGGCGTCGGGGGCAGGGGCTGCCGAGGGCGTACGCGTGCTCGCCCCGGACGGTGTCGATCTGATCGTGGATCTGGTCGGCCGGCAGCCCTTGCGGGACATCGCGTCGCTGGCCAAGCCCGGTCGGATCCTCAGCGCTCCCGATCCCGAGACCGCGGCGGAGTTCGGTGGGTCTGGACGCCCGAATGATCCGGAGGCGCTGGCGAAGATCACCGACGTCATGGGCTATGGCGTGGTCACACCGCTGATCAGTGCGGAGTTTGCGCTCGATCAGGCGGCAGAGGCGCTCGCCGCCGTCGAGAACGGTCACGCGATCGGCAAGGTCGTGATCATTCCCTGAGCCGATACGCGGCGCGGGGTGGGCTGAAGCCGGGGCACCGCGGTGCGTGTGCCAGGACGGTGTCAGATGTGTCCGGCAGAGCCCTTCCCGGGGAGAAAAAATCAGCGGCCCGATCCACAAGGATCGGGCCGCTGTCAGTGTTTCCCGTTGCCACACACGGTTTCACTTTGTGTCCGAGAGAGGACTTGAACCTCCACGCCCCGCAGGGGGCACTAGCACCTCAAGCTAGCGCGTCTACCAATTCCGCCACCCGGACTCGGGTCTGCCGGTCACCCGGCACAGCGCTGAACTATAGCAGGGCTTTGGCGTTGATGTGAAACCGAGCGAACTTGGTGAGTTTCGTGGGGTCTTTGCCTATGATCGGCCTCACGCTTCGCGCCTGTGAGGAGACCCGTGACGATTGTTCCCGACCCGAATCGACCGGGTGTCGAGTTCGAGGTGGAGAAGGTCCGGATCCCGCACACCTGGTCGCGCAACGCCGTCCGGCGGTTGCTGACTGACCGAGCTGAATACGGCGGCTGGGAACTCATGCGACTGCGCCGTTATCGCGATGGGACCCGTGACGTCTGGGTGCGGCGCAAGATCATTCGCGTGCGGGCGACCCTTTGACCCAACCGGGCCACACGAGACCGCATCACCCGAGGTCAGCATCGAGCCAGGCTGATTCTTGTCACCGGGGTTCGGGCGAGCGTGCAGCAGGCCTCGGCAATCGGCCGGCAAGACGCCCATCAGGGGCAGTTCAGTCGGCATCGTCGAGTTGGTGCGGCGTGCGGGCTCGAACCCGCGACCCAAGGATTTATGAATCCTCTGGTTCCGGCGTACGTCCCGCAGCCGGGCCGCCGGACACATCATCGAGTGCGGACACGATCGCGTCCGGCAACGTCACACCGACCGTCTTGAGGCACTGTTCGAGCTGCTGTTGATTCCTCGCCCCCAAGAGGGGAGCGGTCACACCGGGGGCGTCGCGTACCCACGCCAGGGCCACCTGCAAGGGCGACATATCGAGCCCGTCGGCGGCCTTGGCCACGGCCTCGACGATCCCGCGGGAACGCGCCTCGAGATAGGCCTCGACGAACCAGGCGAAGTGGCCCGCGGCGCGAGAGTCGCGGGGGACACCGTGGCGGTACTTCCCCGTCAGCACACCACGGCCCAACGGCGACCAGGGGAAGAAGCCCATGCCCAGCTCGCGAGCGGCCGGCAGCACCTCGACCTCGGCCCGGCGGGCGAGCAGCGAATATTCGACCTGGTTGGACGCGATCGGCGTACGCCCCGGGAAAGCCTGCTGCCACGTCGCTGCCCGCGCGCTCTGCCAGCCGATGAAGTTGGACAACCCGACATACCGCACCCGGCCCGAGCTGACCGCCTGATCCATCGCCGCGAGCGACTCCTCGAGCGGGGCCGCACCCCAGGCATGGATCTGCCAGAGATCGATCCAATCCGTGCCGAGTCGGCGCAGCGAATCATCAAGATCCTGCAGCAGCGCGCGCGCCGAGGTGTCGATCACCCGGTGCCGATCGCGCAGGACGAACCCGGCTTTGGTGGCCAGGACGACGTCCTCCCGCAGCACATCGGCGCGCAGGAGAGCTCCGATGGTGCGTTCGGCATCCCCATTTCCGTACGCCGCAGCGGTGTCGATGAGCGTGCCGCCGGCCTCGTGGAACTCGCGCAGGAGATGTCGGGCCTGCTCCGGTGGGGTATCCCGACCCCACGTCATGGTGCCGAGACCGAACTCGGACACCTCCAGGCCGCTGACCCCGACCACCCGCCTCTGCATGGCGGAAACCCTAACGGATCCAGCGAGGGTCCTGTCTTGCCTGGTTGGTTGGTCGCGGCCAACCCTCGCTGGGGCGGGGATCAGACCGACAACCGACGATCGGAGATCACGTGTTCCGCCCCGAGCTGGTCCACCACGACGATCTCAGTGGGCAGTTCAGACCAAGGGATGGCAAACCAGGCTGTCATCGGGACCGGGCGCAGGCATTGGCGATGCAGGTCGGTGAACCGGATCTCGAGTCGGGCCCTGTCGATGCCGACGAACCGCGGTTCGGTGAGGGAACATCCGTCGTAATGCACCGCGACGATCAGATAGTGCTCCGGGTCGACCCGCTCATCGAGGCCACCGGATCGGCTGTTGGGGAGATAGAACACGACGCCGATGTCCTGCGGCTCCCCATCACTGATCTGGTTCACCGGCTGCCACTCGCGGCCCTCGATCCCGGGTGAGCGGACGCACCCTGGCATCAGCACAATCACCAACACCAGGAGCGCCACCATCAAGATCCGATACATACCCGCCATGACGGTTCGATGGTGCGGTCCGGTTCCGTGTGTGAGGGCCTCCTGCCAGAATCTCGGCATGCGTCTTGCTCTCAATCTCGGCTACATGGTCGGCGGCGAAACCCCGGCAGATCAGCTCGCGCTCACCCAGCGCGCGGAGGCGCTGGGGTTCGACTCGGTGTGGGCGGCGGAGGCGTACGGTGCGGACGTCGTCACTCTCCTCAGCTGGTTGGCCGCGCAGACCACGACGATCCATGTCGGGTCCGCTGTCATGCAGATCCCCGGGCGTACGCCGGCCAACACGGCGATGACCGCCGTCGGCCTGCAGAACCTGAGCGGCGGGCGCTTCCGCCTCGGGCTCGGCGTCTCCGGGCCGCAGGTGTCGGAGGGCTGGCACGGCGTACCGTTCGCGAAACCGCTCGGCCGCACCCGGGACTATGTCGCCATCGTGCGGAAGGCGCTGGCCAGGGAGACCGTCGAGCACAACGGCGAGCACTTCCAACTGCCGCTGCCGGGCACCGAGGGCAAGGGCCTCAAGCTGATGGTGCGCCCCGTTGCGCCGGTCCCGATCTATCTGGCGGGGACGGGCCCGAAGAATCTCGAGCTCACCGGCGAGATCGCCGACGGCTGGCTGGGCCTGTTCTATGCGGCCGACTTCGCCCACGAGCAGCTCGACGCACTGGCCGCGGGCCGAGCGAAGGTCGACAAGGACCTGGGCGGCTTCGACGTGCAGGCGTCGTTCCCGCTCGTCGTCGGGTCGGACGTCGCCGCGTGTGCTGATCCCGTCCGGCCCTATGCCGCGCTGTATGTCGGCGGGATGGGCAGTCGGAAGAACAACTTCTATAACAACTTGGCGGTCCGGATGGGGTACGCCGAGCAGGCCGCCGAAATCCAGGACCTCTATCTCACCGGCCAGCCCAGAGAGGCCATGGCGAAGGTGCCGCAGGAGTTCATCGATTCGACGTCCCTGCTGGGCGATCAGTCCCGACTCAGCGACCGCTTGGCCGCGCTTGCTGAATCAGGCCTGACCACGTGCGCCGTCACGCCGGTGGGGCGGGACATGGCCGACAAGCTGGCCGCATTGGAGACCGTGGCTGAGGCTCATCGGGCTATCTGAGCCTCGGGATCAGCCCTGCGGCAGCGGATCAAGGACGCCGGTGAGCAGCATCACGACTACGGCCGCCGCGAGCACCAACCGATAGATGACGAACGGCTTGAAGCTGTGGGTGCTGACGTACTTCAGGAGCCAATGGATCACGCCGAGGCCGACCGCGAAGGCCAGGACGGTCGCCACCAGGGTCGGGCCCCAGGAGACGGTCGGGTCGCCGGGGATGTCCTTGAGCTTGTAGAGCCCGGACAGGAACACCGCGGGAATCGCCAGCAGGAACGCATAGCGCGCCGCCGCCTCACGCTTGTAACCCATCGCCAGACCACCGGCGATGGTGCCGCCGGAGCGGGAAACCCCGGGGATGAGGGCCATCGCCTGGGAGAGGCCATAGAGGATGCCGTGCTTGTACGTCAGCTGGTCGAGGGTTCGCTCGTTCTTCGCGAAATGATCCACGACACCGATGACGATGCCGAAGCCGGCGAGCATCGCCGCGGTGATCCACAGGTTGCGCAGGTTGTGGTCGATGGCGCTCTCGAACAGCAGGCCGAGCACACCGATCGGGATCGAGCCGATGATGATCAGCCAGCCCATGCGGGCATCGGGGTCGTTGCGGGGAATTTTGCCGAACAACGACAGCGTCCAGTGCTTGATGATCCGGCCGATGTCTTTTGCGAAATAGAGCACGACGGCGGTCTCGGTGCCGAGCTGCGTCACTGCGGTGAACGCCGCGCCGGGGTCGACCCCGCCGAGGAGCTGACCCACGATCGAGACGTGA
>JAUNUL010000166.1 GCA_030538175.1 Propionibacteriaceae bacterium
CCATGGCACAAGGCTCGCCACCACAAGCGGCGCCTGGTCAGCACCGACTTCGGCGCGCTCGTCGCGTCCCGCCTGGCATCGGAGGGTGTCTGGCGGATCGCTACTGACTGGGCGGATTATGCCGACCACTGCCGCGAAGTCCTGGACGATCATCCCGACCTCGAGAACGTGTACGCCGACACCAGCGGCTGGTCGCCGCGATTCGCGGCGCGACCGGTGACGAAGTACGAGCGCCGCGGTCTCGACCAGGGCCGTGCGGTGTTCGACTTGACCTATCGCCGGCGTACGGCCGCCGACCCCGACGTGACTGACCCGACCGATGACCGGGACTGATGCGATGTTCGGGACTGACGGAGTGACCGGGATGACCGGCCCCCAGGACCGGGATGGGCGCGACGGCACTGCTACGCCCGGGGCCGAGCGGAGGACCACCCGGTGGCGGCTGGGGGTGGCGTACGACGGCACCGATTTCTCCGGCTGGGCGACCCAACCGGGGCTACGCACCGTCCAGGGCGTCCTCGAGGAGTGGATCCGTCAGGTCCTGCGGCTCACCGAACCCGTGCAGGTCGTCTGCGCGGGCCGCACCGACGCCGGGGTGCACGCGCGTGGCCAGGTGATCCATGTCGACCTGCCCGACGATGCACCGGTCGAGACCCTCGAACGCCGCCTGCGGCGTGTCCTCCCCCGGGATGTGGTCGTCACCGATGCCCGCCCCGCACCCAACGGCTTCGATGCCCGCTTCGCCGCGATTTGGCGGCGCTATGTCTATCGACTCAACGACGGCGCCACGGCGATGGACCCCTTGCTCCGCGGTCACGTGGTGAGCGCGCGCCGGCCATTGGACGTGGACCGGATGAACGCGGCGGCACCGGTGCTGATCGGGCTCAAGGACTTCGCCCCCTTCTGTCGCCGTCACGAGGGCGCAACCACGATCCGCACCCTGCTGGACCTGCACGCGGTGCGGGACCACCGGGGAGACATTGCGTACACAGTCCGGGCCGACGCGTTCTGCCACTCAATGGTGCGCTCGCTGATGGGTGCGATGACCGCGATCGGGTCGGGCAAACGTGACCGGGACTGGCTGGTCGAGGTGATGACGTCACCGGTGCGCCATCCCGAGGTGGAGGTCATGCCAGCGCGGGGGTTGTGCCTGGAGGAGGTCGGTTATCCTCCCGATGACGAGCTGGCCGCGCGGGTGGTCCAGGCCCGCTCGAAGCGAGAGGTCGATGAGCTGTGAGCCACTATTTCCACACCCCGACCGATGACGGCAAACGCCGACGGATCAAGGCGCGCATCTGGGATGTCGACTATGAGTTCGAGACCGCGCCCGGAGTGTTCTCCGCCGACGGGCTCGACCTGGCCACGGGCGTCCTGCTGCGGGAAAACTGGCCCCCGGAGAACGCGACCCGGCTGCTCGATCTCGGGTGTGGCTGGGGACCCATCGCCGTGGCGCTGGCTGCTGAGTGCCCGGACGCGGTCGTCGACGCGGTCGACACCAATGAACTCGCGTTGCAGCTGACCGCAGCGAATGCGCGCACCGCAGGGGTCGAGGACCGTGTCCGCCCCGCCCTGCCCGACGACGTCGACCCCGATCTCGAGTACGACGAGATCTGGTCGAACCCCCCGATCCGCATCGGCAAGGAGGCCCTGCACGAACTGCTGCTGACCTGGCTGCCACGACTGAAGGAAGGTGGCGTCGCGCGGCTGGTCGTCGGTCGCAACCTCGGCGCCGATTCTTTGCAGAAGTGGCTCATCACCCAGGGGTATTCGTGCGAGCGGATGGGCTCCGCAAAGGGTTTTCGCGTCTTCGAGGTGCGTAGCACCAAACCCATCTCGGCATAATCTGCAGCCAGTTGCGGCTGGCGAACGCATGTGCCCTTGTGGCCATGCCCCCATGCCCATTGGGATGCAGAAATTGTCGCTCACAGGAACCTAATCATTGACTTGTCGACATCACCGCGTAGGGTTTTTTCCAGCGGCAATCCGGCCGCCCAGAGCAAGGAGGCTTCATGGGAATCGGTGACAAGATCGGCAACGCTGCCCAGGACGCTGCAGGCAAGGCCAAGGAAGCAGCCGGCAAGGCCACGGACAACGAACGACTCGAAGCCGAGGGCAAGGCCGATCAGGCTGGCGCCTCGGTCAAGCAGGCGGGAGAGAACCTCAAGGACGGCGTCAAGGACGTCACCCGCTGACCTGCAATCCAGCGTGCGCCCGGGGACACATAGCCACCCCCTGGGCGCACGTCGCCGGATCCGCAGCCAGCCAGGCACACCTGAACCCGTCCTAATAGCACTATTAATTGAGGGCTCCCGCTCAGCCAGCTTTGCTGGACAACCCCTTGCCCACGGTTCATCGATCCAGTTATGTTTTCTTAAGTGCTCCAATCAGGGGTGCTGTGTGTCGACTGGGGTCGACGACCGTGGCTGGCCGAGCGTGCCTCCGTCGCACGAGCCGACACCCTCTTCGCACACATTCTGGGGACCAGACCGGGGGAAGAATGAAGCGAATGATCGCCGCGGGGCTCGGGTGCGCGGTTGCGCTGACGGGACTGACCGCCATGCCCGCACAGGCCGCTGAGCAAACGTTGATCGTGCACGCCGTGGGCGAAACCTATGAATGTGACGGCCAGACGCTGAATGCAGTCAGCGGGTCCTATCTGATGCGGGAGACTCTCCAAGAGGTCGCCGACGGCTTCACCCGTGTCACGGGTTCGATCACCATCAATGAAGAAGTCGTATTGGTCAGCGAGCAGACCAGCATCGCCTACACGATGAAGCCCCTGTCGGGCAACAAGGGTGCAACGACGTTCGACGTCGTGGTGTCCCACGACGGGCTGCCTCCGGTCGGCACGTTCGACGCGCACTGGCAGTTCAAGGGCGGGAAGGGCGTCGCGACCGTGGGCACGATGCACACATACAGCGTGTTCAACGCCGATGGCACCCTGGAACGCACCGAACGGGGCAGCTGCAAGACGGTCAAGGGCACCCAGATCTTCTTCCAGTGACCACCTGAGCAAGCTGGGGCCGCATCGGTTCCTCACCCATTTCAAAGCGCCGCAGTCACTTCTTGGCTGCGGCGCTTCATTGTCGGATGAGCCAAACGCCCACAGGGGTGGAGCCCCGAGTTAGCGTGGTCGCCCCGTTCGATTCGGGGCAGACGCCCCTGTTGTGCCAGGAAAGCGGCTGGATAGACTCGTCGGAGACCGGTTCGCCGCGCCGTGGCATCACCAGCTCGGCCATGCGGAGCGACCGCTCGGCGAACACCTCAAACCTGGAGGAAAACGTAATGACCTACGCACTGCCTGATCTCGACTACGACTACAACGCACTCGCCCCCCATATCGCGCCCGAGATCATGGAACTCCACCACAGCAAGCACCACGCCACCTATGTGGCCGGCGCCAACACGGCCGTCGAGAAGCTCGCTGAGATCAGCAAGTCCGGCGATCTCGCCACCATCAACAAGCTCGAGAAGGACCTCGCGTTCAACCTCGGCGGTCACATCAACCACTCGGTGTTCTGGAAGAACATGTCTCCGGACGGCGGCGGCGAGGCCACCGGCGATCTGGCTGAGGCCCTCGGCGAGACCTTTGGTGGTTTCGAGCAGTTCCAGAAGGCCTTCAACGCCAACGCGCTCGGCGTCCAGGGCTCCGGCTGGGGCGTCCTGGCTTATGACACCTTCGGTCAGCGTCTGAACCTGCTGCAGGTCTTCGACCACCAGGGCAACCTGCCCGCCGGTCAGGTTCCGGTCCTGCTGCTCGACATGTGGGAGCACGCGTTCTATCTGCAGTACAAGAACGTCAAGCCCGACTTCGTCAGCGCTTGGTGGAATGTCATCAACTGGAACGACGCCAACGAGCGTCTGGCCAACGCGAAGGCCGCCAAGGTCTTCTGAGCCATCCAAGTCATGTGAAGGGGCCGGTCCTGCGGGGCCGGCCCCTTTGCGTTGCCGATCCGACACTTGGGCGAGGGCGCTCAACGCCCAGCGTCACAATGATCTCCCGCCACGCCGAGGCGCCCAGCCCTTTCACGCCCCACGCCACACATGATCGTCGCCCCCGCCCCTAGTCCCGATGCTCTCGACGCGCGTGCCGGGCGAATGCCTCCAACGCGTCCGGATCGTCCACGGACTTGGGGTCGACGACGTTCTCGATCGCCTGGCCCTGCAGGATCCGCTTGATCGGCACCTCGAGCTTCTTGCCGGTGCGGGTGTGTGGGATCGCCGGGACCGCGATGATGTCGTCCGGCACGTGCCGCGGGGACGCCGTGGTGCGGATCGCGGACCGGATTCGTTCGGCCAGCGCATCGTCGAGTTCATGCCCACCCGTGAGCACCACGAAGAGCGGCATCCAATAGCCACCGTCCGGCATCTCCAGCCCGACGACGAGCGCCTCGGCGACCTCCGTCAGCGGCTCCACAGCGGCATAGATGTCGGCACTGCCCATCCGCACACCCTGTCGGTTCAGCGTGGAGTCCGAGCGGCCATGGATGACCACGGACCCGTGGTCGGTGAGGGTGATCCAGTCGCCGTGGCGCCAGATGCCGGGGAACAAATCGAAATAGGCGTCGGCGTACCGACTTCCATCCGGGTCATTCCAGAAGAACAAGGGCATCGACGGCATTGGCTTGGTGATGACGAGCTCCCCCACCTCACCGTGGACGGGTTGGCCTCGGTGATCGTACGCCGCCAACGCCGTGCCGAGGCAGACCACCGACAGCTCACCGGGCCACACTGACGCCATCGGCACCCAGCCGACGAAGGCGGACACGACGTCAGTGCCGCCGCTGATCGGGGCCACCGCGACGTCGGCGCCCACGTGATCGCGGACCCACCCGAACGACGCGGGTGGCAGGACCGAACCGGTCACCCCGAGCGCTCGCAGATGACTCAGGTCGTGGTCGGTGCCCGGGTTGAGTTGGTTGCGTTCGCAGGCCTGCAGGTACGCCGGGCTGGTGCCCAGCACCTTCACCTGCAGGTCCGCCGCGAGCCGCCACAGCTGGTCGCGCTCCGGATGCCCCGGGCTGCCGTCGTAACAGACGATCGTGGCGCCCACCAGCAGCCCGGCGACCTGATAGTTCCACATCATCCAGGACGGTGATGTGTACCAGAAGAACACATCCCCCGGCCCCAGATCCGAGTGCAGCGCGATCTGCTTCAGGTGTTCCAGCAGCACCCCACCGTGGCCATGGACGAGGCCCTTGGGCATGCCCGTCGTGCCCGAGGAGAACAACACCCACAACGGGTGATCGAACGGCACCCGCACCGGCGCGTCCTCGGCCGCATCGTGAACCGTCGCATCGGCGAACACGTGCACCCCGTCGACCGCGGCCAGGTCACCCAGGTCGAGCCCGAGCCGCGAGACGACCAAGGTCGTGGGTTCACCGAGCCCGGCCCGCACCTCGGCGATGGCCGCGCGCCGGTCATGCTCCTTGCCGGCATAGCGATAACCGTCGGCCGCGATCAGCACCGTCGGCGCCAACTGACCCAGCCTGTCCACTGCCGCCTGCGCGGAATAGTCCTGCCCGCAGCCGGACCAGATCGCGCCGATGCTCGCGGCGGCGAGGAACCCGATGACCGCCTCGGCGATGTTAGGCAGGTAGCCGACCACGCGGTCGCCCGGGCGTACGCCGACCGAGCGCAACCAGCCGGCCAACCCCGCCACGCGCTCCTGCAGCTCGGCATAAGTGATCTCACGCGCCGCTGGACCACCCGGCTCGGCATGGTCCCGGATCGCGATCGCCCGCGTCGGATCCCAGTCGTCGCCATGGTCCGCGAAGACCTGCTCGACGAAGTTCACCTGCGTCCCGGGGAACCACTGGGCCCCCGGCATCGCCGAGGCTCCGAGCACGTCGGTGCCCCGCTCACCGGCGACCTCGAAATAGCGCCAGATCGCATCCCAGAAGTCCTCAAGCCGGTCGACCGACCAAGCGAGCAGCGCGGGATAGTCGGGTACCTCAACCTGGTATTCCCGTTCAACCCAGCGCCGGAAGTCCTCAACCCGCGAGGCGGCTACCTGATCCTCGGTGGGCGACCAGATGGGTTCGGCGTTCTCGTGCGACGTCATGATCGACTCCTTCGTCGAGCGGTGGTCAGGTCGAGCGGTGCAGGTCGAGCAGGGGTCAGCAGGTGGCCGGGAGGATGCGCGCGGTGACCTCCCCGAAGTCAATCAGACCACCACTCGCACCCGGCGCTGTGGCCCGGATCGTCACCACGTCGCCGTCGTCGAGGAACGTACGTTCGACCCCGTTCACGACGATGGGCTCCGCACCACCCCAGACCAGCTCGATCAGGGCACCCCGCTGGTCCTTGGCCGGGCCGGAGACCGTCCCGGAGGCGAAGATGTCCCCGGTCGAGGTGGCGGCGCCATTGCTGGTGAGGTGGGCGAGCATTTGGACGGGTGACCAGTACATGGCGGAATACGGCGGCCTGGACACGACGACCCCGTTCCATTCGATCTCGAGAGTGATGTCGAGGCCCCAGGGTTCGGTCATCCGCAGGTGGGGCAGGGGTGTCGGGTCCTGCCCGGGCAGCGGGCAGCGCGCCTGGTCGAGCGCGAGCATCGGCACCACCCATGGCGAGATCGACGACGCGAAGCTCTTGGCGAGGTTCGGGCCGAGTGGTGCAGACTCCCAGGCCTGGATAT
>JAUNUL010000167.1 GCA_030538175.1 Propionibacteriaceae bacterium
GGCCACTGTGTTGCGGTCGACAATGCAGGCCACCGCGACGACCTCACCGCCGGCTTCGCGGACAGCTTCGACAGCCGCCAACGCAGACCCGCCGGTCGTGGAGGTGTCCTCGACCACCAGCACACGGCGGCCAGCCACGTCGGTCCCCTCGATCCGACGCTGCAAGCCGTGCGCCTTTTCCGACTTGCGCACCACGAAAGCGTCCAGGCGTTCGCCTGCGGCGGCTGCTGCATGCAGCATGGACGTCGCAACCGGGTCAGCACCGAGGGTCAGCCCACCGACGGCGTCGAAATCAAGGTCGGCGACGAGCTCGCGCATCACCCGCCCGACGATCGGCGCGGCCACTCCGTCGAGAGTGACCCGTCGCATGTCGACGTAATAGTCAGCCTCTCGCCCCGAGGACAGGATGACCTTCCCGTGGACGACGGCCAGGTCTGTGATGTGGCGGATGAGCTCAGTCTTGTCGGACATGAGGCTGAGCCTAGTGCTATTTGTTGCGGGTGCTGCCCAGGTGCGCGAAGGCCACCGACCGGTCGTCGGACCAGATCAGATCCTGGCTGGTGGTGAGGGTGAGCGTGGGCCGGGTCGGCTCATCAGCGGTGCCCGGCACGGGGTCGAGCACCCAGGCGGCATCCCCGGGCACGGTGACGTCGCGGGCCGGCACGTCGATGACGTAGACGAACACCGCCTCGCGCGTCTCGATCACCACCTCGTCGCCCTCGTTGAGCGTCAGCAGCTTGCCGAACGGCGCACCATGAGTGGTCCGGTATCCCGCCAACGCCACATTGCCGACCCGGCCGGGCGGCACGGACGAGGCGTACGCCCCCACTCCCCGGGCCAACGCACCCTGGGAGGTGCCCGCGATGATCGGGACCGCATGCGCGTCACCCCACGTGGGCACGTGCAGGATCGCGTACGCCTGCCCCGGCTCGGGTCGAGCCGGCGAGGCCGTCGCGTCCCCATCGGCCTGCGCCGCCCCTGCATCCGCGGCCCAGGAGGCGCGGAGGTCGTTGACCTGATCGGCGTACTGGAACCGCGCGACCAACCCGGACACCAGGAACTGCCAACCGAGCCACCCGATCAGGAGCACGCCCACCACCAACGCGATGAGCGGGGCTGGCCGCAGCTTCCGACGACGGCGCCGCGACCGGCGGGGGTGGTCGCTGTCGCGGGTGAGCTGGTCGGTCATGCCGACATTGTTGCGCACGGCTCCGACAGCCACGCGACAGTTGGAAACGAGGGCGCGTGCTCGCAACCTGATGCACTCCACGCATCAAGTCGCCAGTACCCCGCGCGACGCATCCGCGACCAGTGCGCTCGCAACCTGAGGCGCTCCATGCATCAGGTCGCCGGCACCGCGCCCACCTGGTTTAACCCACATGGTTCAAGCCGAGCCAGTTGACGCCGGTCGGGTGCGGTATCAGCGGAAGAAGGTCGGCCCGCCCGGGGGTTCGGGTGACGGCGACGAATCGCGGTCGGTGAACGGTGTCGCGCCGGAACCGAATCGGGCCAGGTGGGTGCCGTGGAGGATCCGGTACGGGAAAACCGAACCGGCGGCACGTCGGGCCAGCGCGGCGATGGGCAGCGCGACCGCCGAGCCCGCTAACAGGACGTTGCCGAACCGCCGACCTTTCAACGTGGCCGGCTCGGCGCTCAGGAGTCGCTCGGGGAAGATCTCGCTGAATCCCGCGAGAACCCGGCGTACATAACTGAACGGCGACTTATCGGTCAGATTGACCAGGACCACGCCATCGGCAGCCAGGATGCGCCGCAGATCCGCGAAGAATTCGAGGGTCGTGAGCTCGGCCGGGACCGATGCGTCGGCGAAGGCGTCGACGATCACGACATCGGCGTCCCAGTCATCGCGGATCTCCGCCACCCCCGTGCGGCCGTCGACCGGGCGCACCTTCACCCCGCTGTTGCGCGGCAGGGGAACGAGCCGGCGTACTTCCTCGGTCAACGCGACATCCGGCTCCAGCACGATCTGCGGGGACGTGGGGCGGGTGACCGCGATGTACCGCGGCAGGGTCATGCCCGCTCCCCCGATATGCAGTACGCGGAGTCGCTGCCCCTCGTCCGCGTGGGCATCGACGACGTCGGCGATGCGCTGCATGTAGTCGAACTCCAAGCGGGTCGGATCCTCGGGGTCGATCCAGGAGTGGTCGGTGCCGTTGATCCGGACATACCAAGCCCCGGGCTGCTCCGGGTCGGGAACCAGCCGGGTCACCGTGGGTGGCTCACCCATTCCGGATCACCCACGGTGGCTCACCCGCGTCGAGATCCCGCCCGCCGATCACCCATGTCGGGGTCACCGGGCGCACGTCACTGGTAGCGCTCCATCTGCTCGACCGCGTCCTTGGCGTCCTTGAGCCCGGCGCCGGTGACCTCGCGATAGAGCTTGATGGCCTGGATCTTGTGGCCCGCGCGGATCAGGATCATCAGCCGCTCCCGGTCCTCACCGGAAAGCCGCATCGCGGGATATTGCGGATAGGTGGGACCGGGGCCGGCCTGCCACGGCGCAGGACCTGCGGGACGTGGCGGCAGGGACGGGCGACCGTTGGGGCCGAGCTGCCCCTGGGAACTCCTCGAGTTGGCGATCTTCCAGACCACCAACGTGACCACCGACGCGGTCGAGGCGACCACGAGCACGAGCATCACCAGCATGATCAGACCGCCCATGTGAATCCCTCCTTCACCTTCGACCTTACTCAGCCGTGGTCTCCCACCCGTGCGACTGTGGCCGACGGGCGAAAAGAATTTCAAAAGTGTCAGAGGCCTCCGTTAGCGTCGTTTCATCGGCTCGCCACAAGCAACCACGACCGGGAAGGGACGCCTGTGAAGCTCTTCCATCGAGTCCTGGCCAACACCGTGGTGGCCAATACCGCGACCGGGTTCCTGTGGTTCGGGTGGACTTTCTGGGTCTATCTCGAAACACGTTCGGTGTTCATCAACGCCGTCATGGGTGGCAGCTATATGGCGCTGCTGTCGGTGACATCGATGCTCTTCGGGGTGCTGGTCGACCGGTTCCGGAAGAAGCTGGTAATGGTGGCCTCATCGGTCCTCACCGCGGCCGGTTATGGCCTGGCCGGGGTCATGTTCCTGGCGCTCCCCACCCCGGTGATCACCGACCTGCGTGCCCCGTGGTTCTGGATCGCGGGCGGGCTGATCCTCGGTGGGGCCGTGGTGGAAAACATGCGCAACATCGCGTTGTCGACGACCGTGACCCTGTTGGTCCCCGATGGGGAGCGCGATCGCGCCAATGGTCTCGTGGGGGCAGCACAGGGGTTCGCCTTCCTCGCCACGTCGGTCCTGGCCGGGCTGGCGATCGGGTTGCTCGGGATCCACTGGACGCTGGGACTCGCCGTCCTTGCGACGACCGGAGCCCTGGCGCATCTTGTGCTGTGGGTGCGGATCCCCGAGGAAGGCCACACCCCCGATCCGGAAACGGCGACCAAACTCATCGATCTGACCGGGAGTGTCCGGGCGGTGCGAGCGGTGCCCGGGCTAATGGCGCTGATCCTGTTCAGTTGTTTCAACAACTTCATCGGCGGCGTGATGATGGCGCTGCTGGATCCCTATGGCCTGACGATGTTCTCGGTCGAGTGGTGGGGCATCGTCATGGGCATCAGCTCTGTCGGGTTCATCATCGGCGGGATCGTGGTGTCCCGACGGGGCCTCGGCGCCAACCCCTTGCGGACGCTGTTGCTGGTCAACGTCGGGGTCGCGGTGATCGGTGTGCTGTTCGTGCTGCGCGAATGGCCGTGGCTGTTCGTGGCCGGGATGGTGGCGTACATGTGTCTCATCCCCGCAGCCGAGGCCGCCGAACAAACGATCATTCAGCGGGTCGTGCCGCTGGAACGCCAGGGTCGGGTGTTCGGGTTCGCCACCAGCGTCGAGACCGCGGCCACCCCGATCTCGTCGATCGCGATCGGCCCGATCGCTGAGTTCTGGCTGATCCCGTGGGTCGACTCCCCCGCCGGTGAGCGGGCCTGGTCCTGGCTGCTCGGCACGGGTGACGCCCGCGGCATCGCGTTGGTATTCATCCTGAGCGCGGTCGTGCTCCTGGTGGTCGTGCTGCTGGCGTTCCGCACGCGGGCGTACGCGGGGTTGTCCCGCTTCTATGCCGACTCCGCCCCACAAGGGGTCACCGTGGACGGATCGACCGGGAGCTGAACCCACCCGCCGGGTCCTGCCGGGCCGGATAACGTTCGATTCGTGAACCTGTGGCGGAAGATCTGGTTGATCGCGGGGCCGGAGCGCACGGCCAAGCGCAACTTTCATCTCGCCAATCTGCTGGCCCTGCACGCCGGTGTCCTGAACTCGGTGGGGTTCGTGGCGACGGCGACGTACACATCGCACATGACCGGCATCACCGCGATCGTCGCCGACCACCTCGTCTTCGGGGACTTCCGGATGGTGGGGATCGGTGTGTTGGCCCTGGTGTCATTCATCGCCGGGGCAATGTCGTGCGCGCTGATCTTCAACTGGAGTCGCCGCCGCGGGCTGCGGAGCCGCTATTCGGCCGTGCTGGTGCTCGAATGCACGCTGGTGTTGGCCTTCGGCGCCATCGCCGATCGAGTGACGTGGGATCACCGGGTGTGGCTCTTCATCCCCGTGCTGTGCTACACGATGGGCCTGCAGAACGCGATCGTGACCAAGGCCTCCGACGCCCAGATCCGGACCACGCACGTGACCGGCATGGTGACGGACATCGGGATCGAGCTCGGCAAGCTGATCTATATGCCGAGCCGTGCGGACCTCGACCCGGTGGTGGCGAACACCCAGAAACTCCGCCACCACCTGACGATCGTCGGCCTGTTTTTCTTCGGTGGCGTGCTCGGCGCGGCCGGGTATCTCTCCATCGGCTTCTATGCCCTCATCCCGGCCGCGCTGTTCTTGTTGATCCTGGCTCTGCCCCCGCTGGTGGCGGACTTCCGGGACTGGCCCGCGCCACCGCGCGTGGGCTGAGCCCGTCACGCGAGCCAGACAGCCCTGCGGGCCCCCAACCATCGAGGCCGCGCACGCCCAGGTGGCTCAGGCCTCCGGCTTGTCCTTGGGCAGGGCCGAACCGACGAGAGCGGTGAGGACGCCCATGCCACCGGCGAGCGCCGCCACACCGAAGGCGAGCACCGAGGTGAACAGCGATGCCCGCAGCAGGTTGGCCTGCATGACCATCTCGCGGGTCCCGGCGAGCTCCTCGGCACGGGCGGTGTCACCGGCTTCCTGGGCCTCCATCCACTCATGGCTGATCTCGGCGAAGGTCCGGCCACCGCCGATGCCCTGGGCGTGGGCCTCGATCACGTTCGCCTGGGCGAACGCGGTGATCGGGCCAGCGACGGTCTTGCCGGCCAGGATCGGCGAATCGGGATGGACCTCGATCTTCTGGGAGGCAAGCTGCTTGGAGATCATCGCCCAGCCACCAGCACCCGCCGCGATCAGAGCGGGAGCGCCGAGGAAGCAAGCAGTGCGAGCGAGTGTGTTGGCCATGAGGTGCACCTTTCGTTGGGAGCTGGTCGGCGGCGTACGCCACGCAGATATCGCACGCCAACCTATTCCGCCGACCGCCACGGAGCGTCACCGGGGCAACCAGCTGGCTGGCGCGCGTACCGCCTGCACTCCTGGCCCGCCACTGCCCAACACGACCGCAGCTTCCCGACATGCCGGCGCATCGGCAAGCTGCGACCACGTCGGGGAGTCGGCAGGGTGCCGATCTCAACTGGCCGCCACTATGAGCGCTGCGTAGCCTGAGCCCATGCCAACTGACTCCGGCAGTTCCCCGGCCGAAGGCACCCGGCCCGACAAGCGGTGGCCGCGGTGGGTCTATGGGGTGGGTGACGAGCCTGATCCCCGGTTCACGTTCGCCAACGAGCGCACGTTTCTCGCGTGGATCCGCACGGGCCTCGGGTTCGTGGCGGCGGGGATGGCGGTGCAGGCGTTGGCGGGGTACGCCGGCGTCGGCAACCTGCGCATCACCATCGCGGCGCTGCTGCTGGTCGCCGCCGGGGTGCTGGCCGGGGTGATCGCGTTCGCCCGGTGGATGATCCAGGAACGGGCCATGCGGGAGAACAAGCCCTTGTCCGCCTCGATGGTGTTGCCGTTGTTCACCGTGCTGCTGACGGTGGTCGCGGTGCTCGGGCTGACCCTGTTCCTGTGATCAGGCGTTCCTGGATCGACGCTGCTGGATCGGCGCCGCCGGAGCTGACACGGGAGCACGTCGATGAGCGATGAGGTCTGGGACGCCGGCCTGCAGCTCGAGCGCACCCGGCTGGCGTGGCAGCGTACGTCCCTGGCCATGATGTCCGCCGGACTGATCATTGCCCGCATCGTCGGCCACCACGAGATCGGTCTCGGGGTCGTGATCGCGGCCGCGGTCGTCATCATCGCCGGGGCGACCGGGGTGGCGTCGACGCGGAGGTACCGGCGGACCAACCGGCACCTGCATGACGACGCACCCCTGACCGGCGGGGTCGTACACCTGCTGATGACCCTCGCATTCTTGGTCGTCGCCGCTGGCGGGGTGACCTTTACTCTGCTTCTTGCCGGCGGCTGACGGCGGGCCGAACGGGCCCGCTGGACCGTGTGCCCCGATGGGCACTGGCAGCACTCAGGTCCGCGTCGGCGATCGCGTGGCAACA
>JAUNUL010000168.1:0-6270 GCA_030538175.1 Propionibacteriaceae bacterium
ATGAAGGGCGAGAAGATGAGCAAGTCCCTCGGCAACGGGGCGCTCGTCAGCGAGGTCACCAAGCAGTTCCCGCCGCGGGCGGTCCGGCTCTATCTGCTCGCCCCGCACTATCGGTCGATCATCGAGTTCTCGCCCGATTCGCTGGCCGAGGCGACCGCCCAGCTCGCGCGGATCGACTCGTTCGTGGCCCGCGCGACAGAAGCCACGGAGGCGGCGGCGACCGAGGTCCCGCAGGAGTTCGCGGCCTCGATGAACGACGACCTGGGCACCCCCGGCGCGATGGCCGTGCTGTTCACGACCGTGCGCCAGGGCAACGCGGCGCTGGAGTCCGGCGACCAGGCCGAGGTCGGGCGCCTGTTGGGCGAGGTGCGGGCCATGCTGGCCGTGCTCGGCCTGGCGACCGACGACCCGGTGTGGGCGGAAGCGGCCGGCGGACAGGGCGGGGATGATCTCACGCCGATCGTCGACGGTCTGGTCCAGGCCTTGCTCGCCCAGCGCGCAAGCGCCCGCGAACGCAAGGACTGGTCGGCCGCCGACGCGATCCGCGACCAGCTCAACGAGCTGGGCCTGAAGATCACCGACACCCCGGCCGGGGCCAAGTGGGAACTCGAGACGGGGCACTGACATGGCAGGGAACTCACAGCGACCCGGTGCGCGCAGCCGCGGCAAGGGCAAGGGTGCAGCCGGTTCCGGTGGCCGGATCCGCCGCAGTCTCGCCGGCAAAGGACCGACGCCGAAGGCCGAGGACCGGCCCTATCACAAGGCGTTCAAGGCCAAGCAGGCCGCGGCCAAGCATGGTGGGCCAAGCGCCAGGTCGTCGACGCAGCGCACCGGCCGTCCGGGTGCCGGCCCCGAGTGGGTCGCCGGGCGCAACCCCGTGCTCGAGGCGCTCCAGGCCGGCATCCCGGTGCAGACGGCGTATGTCGCTGACGGTGCCGAGCGGGACTCCCGCCTGCGCGACATCCTGCAGCACTGCGCCGACCACAACGTGCCCACGCTGCAGTCCACCCGCACCGAGCTCGACCGGTTGACCGGTGGTGCGGTGCACCAGGGTGTGGCGTTGAAGCTGCCGGAATTCGAGTACGCCCACCCCGACGACCTGCTCGCCAATGCGTTGGAGTCGTCCGCGGCGCCGCTGATCGTGATGCTCGACCAGATCACCGACCCCCGCAATCTGGGGGCGATCATCCGCTCGGCAGCGGCCTTCGGCGCCCATGGTGTGGTGATCCCGGAGCGCCGTTCGGCGCAGATGACCGCGGCGGCCTGGAAGACGTCGGCCGGTGCGGCGGCACGCGTACCGATCGCCCGCGCGGGCAACCTGAACCGGGCGCTGGAGGCGTACGCGAAGGCAGGGTTCACCATCGCGGGTCTCGCGGGCGAATCGGACGCCGGCATCGAGGGGCTGCCCGGCGCTGATGGGCCACTGGTGCTCGTCGTCGGTTCCGAGGGCGACGGCCTGTCCCGGCTGGTGCGCGAGAACTGCGACGCGCTGGTGTCGATCCCGATGTCGAGCGCGGTCGAATCCCTTAATGCTGGGGTTGCTGCAGGTATTGCGCTCTATGAGGTGTCACGTCTGCGCAGGGGATAGATTGGGCGCAGTCCCCACCGCGAAGGAGCCCTGCAGTGCCCAATCCCAATGCTGAGTTGTCGAGCGCTTATCAGACCATTCTCAAGGTGGTTGAGCAGGTCGAACCCCGCATCGCCGCAGCCACCCGTGCCGAGCTCACCGATCAGCGCGGTTCGCTGAAGCTCATCGCATCCGAGAATTACGCCTCGCTGCCGGTTCTGGCGACCATGGGCACGTGGCTGTCGGACAAGTACGCCGAGGGCACCGTCGGCCACCGGTTCTATGCGGGCTGCCAGAACATCGACACTGTGGAGTCGGTTGCGGCCGAGCATGCGCGCGAACTGTTCGGCGCGGAATATGCGTACGCCCAGCCCCACTCCGGCATCGACGCCAACCTGACGGCTTTCTGGGCGATCCTCGCGCACAAGATCGAGGGTCCCGCGCTCACCGAGTTCGGCGCGAAGACCGTGAACGACCTCTCCGAGGCCGACTGGGCGACGCTGCGCAAGCGGTTCGGGGATCAGAAGATGCTCGGCATGAGCCTCGACGCCGGCGGTCACCTGACCCACGGCTTCCGGCCCAATATCTCGGGCAAGATGTTCGACCAGCGCTCCTATGGCACCGACCCGACGACGCAGCTGCTCGACTATGACCAGATCGCTGCCGCCGCGCGCGAGTTCAAGCCGCTCATCCTGGTGGCGGGCTATTCGGCCTATCCGCGGCGGATCGACTTCGCCAAGATGAAAGAGATCGCCGACGAGATCGGTGCGGTGTTCATGGTCGACATGGCCCACTTCGCCGGTCTGGTGGCCGGCAAGGTGTTCACCGGCAACGAGGACCCGGTCCCGTTCGCGGATGTCGTGACCACGACCACGCACAAGTCCCTGCGCGGGCCGCGTGGCGGTCTGGTGCTGGCCAAGGAGGAGTACGCCGCGTCGGTCGATCGTGGCTGCCCGCTGGTGCTCGGCGGCCCGCTGTCGCACATGATGGCTGCGAAGGCCGTTGCGCTGGCGGAAGCCCGCACTGCTGAGTTCCGGACCTATGCCCAGAACGTCGCCGACAACGCCCAGACCTTGGCCGAGGGCCTGCTGAAGCGCGGCAGCACGCTGGTGACCGGTGGCACCGACAACCACATCGTGTTGCTGGACGTCAGCTCGTTCGGGTTGACCGGCCGCCAGGCCGAGTCGGCCCTGCTCGATGCCGGTGTGGTCACCAACCGCAACTCGGTCCCCGCGGATCCGAACGGTGCTTGGTATACCTCGGGTGTCCGCCTCGGCACCCCCGCCCTCACCTCCCGCGGCTTCGGCGCGGCCGAGTTCGATCGGGTCGCCGAGTTGATCGTCGAGGTGCTGTCGAACACCACCCCGGTGACCGCTTCCACCGGCAAGCCGGGCAAGGCGAAGTACACACTGGCCGACGGTGTCGCCGAGCGGGTCCAGGGTGCTGCTGATGAGTTGTTGGACGCCCACCCGCTCTATCCGGGTCTGGAACTCTGAGGGTCCAACTCTGACCTTTCCGCAACAACGCACGTGCCCCGGGCCAAACGGCTCGGGGCACTGTCGTCAGCGGGCACGTTCGTCAGCGGGCGAAGAGCTGTCCGTTGAGGGTGATGATGAACGAGCGCAGTGAGTCCGGCAGGTCACGCAGGTGCCAGTTGTCCGGTCCGTTGAACCAGGACAGGTCCGTGGGGTCCGGCAGGTCGTCATCGTCGGCAGCGGCGAGGGCGTCGAGCCACCGGTCCGCGCCGCCGAGGACGATCGCATAGGGCAGGACCTCGGAGAGCTCGCGGTATTCCAGTCCCTTCGGCATCTGGTCGGTGGGGTGCGACAGCAGCTGCTGCCGCAGTACGCCGAGCCCGGCGAGCAGTCGGGCGCCCTTCGCGGTGCGGGCCGGCATTTCCTGGGCGACGAACGCCAGACCCAGACCGATCGCGATGACGGCGAGCCCTACCAGGCCAAAGGTGGTGAAGGCAGCCAGGACCCCGGTGAGGATCAGGCCCGCGATGACGGCCCCGATCGCGCGGGTATTCCACGTGGTGCGCGTGCTGTCCGGGCGCCGTTCATAGAACCCTTGGTGCACGACCTCGTCATAAAGGTCTGATTGGATCCGCGGGATCGCCCCGGCGACGGCTGGCCCGATCTCCGACACCAGCGTCCGCTGCCCGGTCGGGACGACGGCATCGAGCAGGTCCCGCTCATAGTCGCGCAGGGGGCGCTCACCGGACATCCGGATGAGTTCCCAGTCCGCGGGCGCGAACTCCGAGCGCCGCGGCAGCTCAGCGATCAGCAGATGGCCGTGCACGGCCAGATCCATGATGGTGGCGGTGATATCGATCGGGTCGACCCGCTCGTCGATGACGGTGCCCACCTCGCCGGGCAACACGTCTCCCCCGGGCTGGAACTCGACGACACCCGGCCCGACCGGGTCGAAGCGGGCGACCTCGATCGGGTCGTGGGTGGGCGCAGCGTCCCGACCCGATCGACGATGGAGCAGATAGAGCCCGGCAGCGCCCAGTGCCAAGGCCGCCAACGCCGCGGCGAGCGGCCACCCGGTGCCGGTGAACGCCCGACCGATGGTCCAGCGCTCGTCGATCTCCTCATTCGGGGCGACCACGCCAGCCGGGAACGTGATCCGTGGCCCGACGATCTCCCCTGCCCCCCGCGGACCGTCGGTGAAGCGCGGGGCGAACGAATCGTGGGTCCCACCGGCGGCGAGGGCACAGGCCGCCTGGGTCCCCGGCGCACCGGCGACACATTTGAAGTCGGTGAATTGACCCGGCACATCGAGCTCCCCCTCGACCCGCTGCACCGGCAGCGAGAGCCCCTGGAGGACGTCCCAGCGCACGAGCGTCTGGTCACCCGGGGCGCGGACAGCAGCACCGGTGACGCGATAGCTGACCTCGATCTCCCCGACATCACCCGGGGTCATGGTGAGGACCACGTGCTCGGCTTCGGTGGCGACCCGGCCGATGTCCTGTCCGCCGGCGGTCGCTCGCAGGTCCGTGACGGTGAACACGATGTCGCGTTGGCCGAGGACCTCCTCCCGGGTCCGGAAGCGCTGCACAATCTCACTCGGCGGGGCTCCGTCGAACCGCAGCGTCGAGGTCACGGCGACCGACCCGTCGGGGTTGATCGTGGCGGTCGTTTGGTGCAGGGCCACCGTCTCGGCGGCGTGGGCCGGGAGCCCACCGACTCCCAGCAACAGCCCCAGCGTCGTCACCAGCAGGAGCAGGCCCCTGATCACACGCTTGGTTGTTGGCTTCATGGCGTGGCTCCCGATCGCTCAAGTGCGCGGGCCCCTGCACAGCGCACACGGGGCGTGCCCGATGTCCGAAACTATGGCACACAGTGGGGTGACCCGGTTTGGCCGTACGCCCGCGACAGTGCGACACTCACGCCATGTTCCGCACCGGGATCGGCATCGATGTCCACGCTCTCGCCGAGGGGCGCCCGATGATGGTGGGTTGTCTGCATTTCCCGGAGGAGACACAGGGTCCCGTGGGCCATTCCGACGGCGATGTAGCCGCCCACGCAGCCTGCGATGCCCTGTTCTCGGCCACCGGCCTGGGCGACCTGGGCAGCAACTACGGCACCTCGGATCCCGCCTGGTCCGCAGCTCCGGGGATCGACTTCCTGACCGAAACTGCACGCCGGGTGCGGGCCGCCGGGTTCGAGATCGGCAATGTGGCAGTCCAGGTGATCGGCAACCGGCCCCGGATCGGCCCCCGTCGGGGCGAGGCGGAGGCGTTGATGAGCGAGGCGCTCGGAGCGCCGGTCACCTTGTCGGCGACGACCACCGATGGTCTGGGACTGACCGGGCGCGGGGAAGGCATTGCCGCCATCGCAACCGCGTTGGTCACCGGTCCCACAGACGAACCGGCCGCAGGTTAGGGTCGCTCCACCAGAGGGGGGACACGATATGAGCCAGGGATTTCCGCCGGCCCAGCCACAGTGGGGTGGACAACCCCAGCAGTGGCAACAGCCCCAGCAGTGGACCGCCCCTGCACAGCCAAACCAGGCGCAGTGGAATCAGACGCCAGGAAACCAGCCGCAGTGGAATCAGCCCCAGGGGCACCCGCCTCTGCAAGGCCAACCCCCACAGCCGTGGCCGACGGGCACCCCGAAGGGCCGCCGCGGTGGCGCACCTGTCGTGCTCGCCGCCTTGCTGGTGGTGGCGGCGGTGATGGTCGGCTTCATTCTCTATTCATTGTTCAGCGGGCCCGATTATCAGAACGACGACTATCAGCCTCCCCCACCCGGACCGACCGCACCGCTGCCGGATATCCGGTATTCCGAGATCGACCAGATCCTCAACGAGAACCCGCTCTATGCCCAGACGCTGCCCGTCCCGGTCCGCTGCGAGTTGAGCAACCCCGAGATCAACCTCGACACCGCGACCGATGCAGCCGTCCACGCCCATCTGGATGAGGTCATGGCCTGCCTCATGCGGGTGTGGGAGCCGCCGTTCCGCGGCACCGGTCGGTTCGAGGCCCACCGCCCGGTCGTGAACGTCTATCAGGACCAGATCGCCACTCCGTGTGGTGCGCAGAACGATCCGAGCGCGTTCTATTGCATGGTCAACCAGCAGATCTATCTGTCCCGTCAATACGGCGAGACCCACCCCAACCTCGCTGCTCTGCCCAAGCCCCGCGTTGTGGACGCTGTGATGGCGCACGAGTTCGGTCACGCCATGCAAGGGCGCAA
>JAUNUL010000168.1:6280-6564 GCA_030538175.1 Propionibacteriaceae bacterium
GAATCTCGACAAGACCGAGACCCTCGACCTCAGCCGTCGCGTCGAAGCCCAGGCCGACTGCTTCTCGGGGATGTATTTCCAGTCCGTCCAACGCTCCATCGGGCTCACCAAGGAGCAACTGGACATGATCACCGAATATCGGCGCCTGGTGGGCTCCGACGAGCTGATGGGCCATCCCGATGACCCGAACGTGGTCACCACCCACCCACACGGGCGGAGCCGGGTCTATTGGTTCCAGACCGGTCTGACGAGTCAGAACATCGGGGCGTGCAATACGTTCACCG
>JAUNUL010000169.1 GCA_030538175.1 Propionibacteriaceae bacterium
CGGCGCGGTGGGTGTTCTCGATCTCTTCGCGGGTGCGGATGTCGATGGCGACGGATTCGACGCCACGGTTGGCCAGCATCTGGGAAATCATCAGGCCAGCGGGGCCGGCTCCGACGATGACCACTTGGGTGCGGGTGGTCTCAGGCATGGGTGCCTCCTGGTGGGGCCGGCCTGGCAGTCCAGCCGGCGAACTGGTTTGCAGAACGGGCCCCCGGCGGGATCATCGTTGATCTCCCAGCGCATGGCGCCCGTTGCGTCACAGTATCGCGGCATGCCCTGCGACAACAGGGCACCAGTCCCTGTTTGGGCTAGGCAATAACGCGTAGCGCCGCCACGAACGGACCACACCCCCACCACCGTTCCCCTCCGCCGGGCGGACTACTAGCCTTGCGCGTATGCGGACAGCGGAGTCGAGTGCGAAACGACCGGGCACCACGGAGTCGGATCTGCACATCGTCAGCGGCAAGGGCGGCACCGGCAAGACGACGATGGCGGCAGCACTGGCGTGCAGCTTGGCCACCGAAGGCCGCCGCGTCCTGTTGTGCGAGGTCGAGGGCCGCCACGCGATCAGCGAGGTCTTCGGCATCTCCTCCCTCGCCCCCCAGGAGGAACGGCGTTTGTGCCGTACGCCGGCCGGCGGCGAAGTCTTCGGCCTCTCGGTCGACGCCGAGTCGGCCCTGCAGCAATATCTGGAGACCTATTACCGACTCGGTGTCGCAGGCAAGGCGATGGACAAGTTCGGGGTCTTCGACTTCGCCACGTCGATCGCCCCCGGGCTGCGGGACGTGCTGTTGACCGGCAAGGTGTACGAAGCCGTGCGGCGGCGAGCGAAAGGGCTGGGGACGGCGTACGACGCGGTCGTGCTCGATGCCCCGCCCACGGGACGGATCACCCGCTTCCTCAACGTTCATGAAGCGGTCGCCGGGCTGGCGAAGGTCGGCCCCATCCACCAGCAGGCCGAATCGATCGGGCGGGTCTTTCGATCCCCATCCACCATGGTCCACTTGGTGACCCTGCTGGAGGACATGCCGGTCACCGAGACCATCGAGGCGGTCACCGATCTGGCCCCGACCCAGATCCGGGTGGCGTCGGTCATCTGCAATCTGGTCAGCGACTCCCAGTTCACCGACGATGAGATCGCCCTCGCTGCCACCGGCGACCTCCCGATCAACGTGGCCGAACTGACCGAGCAAGAGAACGCGGCCCTGCGGACAGAGCTCGCCGCAGAGGCATCATGGATCGCCGACCAGCGCGCCTGCCGTGCTGAGTTGGCTGCACTCAACCTGCCGATGGTGGACATCCCGCGGGACCCCACGGGGGTGGACACCGCCTCACTCTTCGCCTTTGCCGAGCTGCTTGAATCGGTGTGGAAGGACCAGTCATGAGCCAGACCCCGATCCAGGTTGCGCGGCCCAATGTTGACGGCCTCCTGGCCGACCGCGGCGTGCAAATCCTCATTTGCTGCGGCTCCGGCGGCGTCGGAAAAACCACCACATCCGCAGCGCTGGCCCTGCGGGCCGCCGAACAGCACCAACGCAAGGTCGTGGTGCTCACGATCGACCCGGCCCGTCGACTGGCCCAGTCACTGGGGCTGGTCGAGTTGGACAACACCCCCCGTGCGGTCGTCGGCGTCGACACCACAGGCGGCGGCAGCTTGGACGCGATGATGCTCGACATGAAGCGCACATTCGACGACGTTGTCGAGGCACACGCCAGTCCCGCCAAGGCAGAACAGATCCTGAACAACCGCTTCTATCAGGCCCTGTCGACGTCATTCTCCGGGACCCAGGAATACATGGCGATGGAGAAGCTCGGACAGCTGCACGACGAAGCCCGCACCGCGGGGCGCTGGGACCTCATCGTGGTGGATACCCCACCGTCGCGGTCGGCCCTCGACTTCCTGGACGCGCCCGAGCATCTGAGCAACCTGCTCGACGGCAAGATGCTGCGAATGTTGATGGCCCCGGCCAAGGGACCGTTCAAGCTGATGTCGATGGGCGTCAACGTCGTCATGGGTGCCATGTCCAAAATCCTCGGCGCCACGGTCCTGAAGGACGTGCAGACCTTCGTCGCGGCCTTCGAGACGTTGTTCGGTGGTTTCCGACAGCGGGCCGAGGCCACCCTGCGCAATCTGTCCTCCCCGCACACCCGCTTCGTGGTCGTCGCGACCCCCACCCGGGATGCCTTGCGGGAGGCGTCATTCTTCATCGATCGACTGCGCGAGGAGCGCATGCCATTGCGCGGCGTGGCGATCAATCGGGTCCACCACAGCTCACTCGACGTATCCGCCGCCCGAGCCACGGCGCTGGCCGAAGAACTGGCACCCGGCGCGGACGGCGATCCACATCGCCTGGAGAGGCTGGCCTTGATCCGGCACGCCAAACGGATGCAAACCGTGGAGCAGGAGCGTGACCTCATCGACAAGTTCAAACTCACGAATCCGCGGATTCCGATGGCCGAGGTGCCGGCGCAGACCCAGGACGTGAACGATCTGGCGTCACTGAGGCGAGTGGGCGCCCTTCTTGCCGAGCAGGAGTGAGGCCCAGGATTCGACATCCGTGCGGACGCGCAGGAGATAACGGCGCTCACGCTCCGTCATTCCTCCCCAGACGCCCCACTCGATGCGGTTGTCGAGGGCTTCCGCCAAGCAATTCGGGCGGACGGCGCAACCGCGGCAGAGCAGCCGGGCTTTCTTTTGTTTGGCACCTTCAACGAACAGCTCGTCGGCTGTTCCTTGACAACGTGCCTGCAAGGTCCAATCCGATGGTGCGAGAGTCAACGTGTGAACCCCCTGTGTGTGCGACGCTGCAGCGACGGGGTGGGTAGGGATGAGTTATCCGCGATACTACGGTGCCCTCTGTTTCCACGTCCACTAATTGAGGGTCCTTTGAGGCCAACGTCACGCTACCGGCCAGTAGAACCTGTCAACATAACACGCTGACGCATCCGGTACGGCGTTTTCGAAGGGGCAGAGCCTTCGCGTACGCTGGCGGGCATGGCTTCAACTCCCGCGCGCACAGGGCGCATGGTCTATCGCGCCATCATGTTCGTCGTGGTGAGCATCTTCGCCGGCGTCCTCGTCGCGGGATTGCTGATCCCCTTGGCCGCCATGGCCGGCGCAGCCACCAACGCGGTGTCCACTGGCATGGAACATATCCCAGCCGAGTTGGAAACCCCACCCCAGTCCGAACGCAGCCGGGTGCTGCTGTCGAACGGCGAGGTCCTCGCGACGTTCTGGGAAGAGAACCGGGTCTATGTGCCATTGGCGGAGATCGCCCCGAACATGGCGAAGGCGCAGGTCGCGATCGAGGATCACCGCTTCTATCAGCATGGCGCACTCGACGTGCGCGCGACGCTGCGTGCGCTGGTGCGCAACACCTCCAGCGCGAGCGGGACTCAGGGCGGCTCCAGCCTCACCCAGCAATACGTGAAGATGGTCCAGATCGAGTCGGCCAAGATCAAGGGCGATGACGCCGGCATCCAGAAGGCCCAGGAACGCACGATCAGCCGCAAGATCCAGGAGCTGCGGTTCGCGATCGCACTCGAGAAGAAGCTGACCAAGGACGAGATCCTCGAGCGCTACCTCAACATCGCCTATTACGGTGACGGGGCCTATGGCGTGCAATCAGCCGCCCACCACTATTTCAACACCACCGCCAAGGATCTGACGCTGGACCAAGCAGCTCTGCTTGCCGGCCTGGTGCAGAACCCCGCCGCGACGGACCCGGTCCGCAACACCCAGCTCGCGCTGGAGCGACGCAATGTGGTGCTGAACCGCATGGCTGAGCTCGAGATCGTCTCCGAGCAGGATGCCGCCCAGGCCAAGAAGGTCGTGTGGGATCCATCGAAGGTCCAGAGCTTCCCCAACGGCTGCGTTGGCACGCGCTACCCGTTCCTGTGTGACTACGTGAAGCGCACGCTGCAGAAGATGCCGGCCCTGGGGAACACACCCGATGAGCGGTTGGACACCCTCAAGCGCGGCGGCCTGACGATCGAGACCGAGATCGACCCGGCCACCCAGGACGCGGCCCAGGCCGCGATCGACAAGGCGCTGGATCCGAAGGACCCCGTGCTGTCCACCATGACCATGATCCAGCCGGGCACGGGCCTGATCCTGGCCATGGCGCAGAGCCGCCCCGAGATGGGCGACGACGCCGCAGCCGGTGAGACCTATTACAACTACGCCGTCGGTGGCTCCATGAGCGACAACGACATGGGTGGCGCCGAGGGCTATCAGGCCGGTTCGACCTTCAAGGTCTTCGCTGCTGCCGCGGCTCTGGAACAGGGCATTCCGATCGGCAAGACCTACAACGCAGCGTCGACGATGAACTTCGGTGGGCAGCGGTTCAAGGGCTGCGAGGGCCGCTTCACCCAGGGCAACTGGAAGGTGAGCAACTCGACCGGCGTGCACGGGGTCATGGACATGTCCCGCGCGATGGCGATGTCGGTGAACACCTATTTCGCCCAACTCATCCGTGACGCGGGTGGCTGCGAGACGACCAAGATGGCGGAGAAGACCGGGGTCAAGCTCGGCTCCAAGGGCAATATCGTCGAAGAGTTCAACGACAAGCCCGCCTTCGTGCTGGGCTCGGCGGAGATCAGCCCGCTGTCGCTGACTGAGGCGTATGCGACGTTCGCCGCCCGGGGCGTGCACTGCGAGCCGATCGTCCTGAAGCGGATCCAGGACAAGAACGGCAACGAGATCAAGGTGCCGGACGCCAACTGCCGTCAGGTCATGGAGCCGAAGGTCGCGGACGGCGTCAACCAGCTGCTGCAGAGCGTGATGAGCGGCACGGGCCGCCCGGCCACCATCCCCGGGGGCTATCCCCAGGCGGGCAAGACCGGCACCACGGACGGCAACCAGGCGGTCTGGTTCGCGGGCTACACCCCGGAGGTCGCGGGCGTTGCGATGATCACCATCGACAAGCTCGCCCCCTTCTGGGAGAAGCGTCGGGCGAGCCTCAAGGGTGTACGCCTGCCGGCCTCGGGCTACTACATGTCGGGCTCGGGAGGCGGCGATGCCGGCCAGGACATCTATCGCCCATCCATGAGCGCGGCGCTGAAGGGCAAGCCGCGGACCAAGTTCACCGCGGCCGCCCGGGATATCACCGAGGGCAAGTCGGTGGCCATCCCGAACGTGAGCGGGATGCGGCCCGAAGCGGCCAAGGCGGCCCTCGAGGATGCCGGGTTCACCGTGGGCCGGGCCAACCGACACAGCAACAGCCCGCGCGGCGCCTACCTCGGGATCAGCCGCACTGGCAGCGCCCCGATGGGCAGCCTGATCAACCTGGTCTATTCGTCCGGGCCTGCACCCCAACCGACGCCGACGACGGCTCCCACTGCGGATCCGGGCGCACAACCCACCACGGCACCGCCGACGACCGCGCCCCCGACGGAGAACCCGGGCGGCGACCAGTCGGGCCAGGATCAGCAACCGGGTTGACGGGGGTGAAGCGGGCCCTGGCAGGCATTGCGGCGGCTGGCATCGGTTGCGTCGCCTATGGCGCGTTCATCGAGAGCCGGGCCTTCGCCCTGCGTCGGTTCACGCTGCCGATCCTGCCGCGCGGTGCCGACCCGCTGCGGGTGCTGCACCTCTCGGACATGCACCTGCTGCCCCGCCAGCATGCCAAGGTGGCGTGGGTGCAGGGCTTGGCCGATCTCGCCCCCGACCTGGTCGTCAACACCGGTGACAACCACTCCCACCGCAAGGCGTGGCCGTGGGTGCTCAAGGCCTATGGCCGGTTGCTGGATATCCCCGGGGTCTATGTGTGGGGGTCCAACGACTACCTGAACCCGATCCTCGGCAACCCGCTGCGCTATCTGCAGGGCCCAACGCGGCCCCGCCAGCCGGAGGACGTCCCGCACCGGGAGCTCCCCTGGCGTACGCTCGGCGCCCACTTCGACGCAGCCGGCTGGACCGATCTCACCCATCGCCACCACAGGCTGGAAATCAAGGGGATGCCGGTCGCCTTCCGGGGCACCGACGATGCCCACCTGCAACGTGACCAGTACGACCTGGTCGCCGGCCCACCCGACCCGGCTGCCCTGATCAACATCGCGGTCACCCACGCCCCCTATCTGCGGCTGCTGGATGCTTTCACGAGCGACCGGATGGACCTCATCCTCGCCGGGCATACGCACGGAGGTCAGGTCCGTATCCCCGGTTATGGCGCGCTGGTGACCAACTGCGACCTCGACACCAAACGGGTCAAGGGCGTCTCCCAGCACACAGCAGCCGGGCACACGGCAGCCATGCACGTCTCCGCCGGCTTGGGCATGTCACCCTTCGCGCCCTATCGGTTCGCCTGCCGCCCCGAGGCGTCCCTGCTCACCCTCGTCGGACGGGACCAACGCGTCTGACGGGCCTTGGCAGGGGTGTATGTCCACGGCTGCAATCAGTTTGGTGGCGTCCGGGATTGCCGCTATGATTCATCGGGTGCTCAGAGAGCACACGGTGCCTCAGGCACTGCGGGGTGTGGCGCAGCTTGGTAGCGCGCTTCGTTCGGGACGAAGAGGTCGCAGGTTCAAATCCTGTCACCCCGAC
>JAUNUL010000170.1 GCA_030538175.1 Propionibacteriaceae bacterium
CCAGGCCGCCACGATCCTGCAGGACAAGCGGTCCTGGCCGTCGAAGCAGAAGGTGCGGTTCGACTTCGTCGGTGGCGGCACCCATGACCTGGTCATCCGCGTGCTCACCCCGGCCACCACCGACAAACGCTGCTATCCGCTGCGGACCAATGGCCGCGTCAGCTGCTCCACCGGCTCGGCGGTCAACCTCAACGGCCATCGCTGGACCGGCGGGATTCCCGACTACGCCGGCGACCTCACCGGCTACCGCACCTATCTCGTCAACCACGAGGTCGGGCACTATCTCGGGCTCGGCCATGTCGAGTGCCCCGGCCGCGGCCGGCCCGCGCCGGTGATGATGCAACAGACCAAGGGGCTGCAGGGCTGCGGGCGCAATCCGTGGCCGTGACGGGTACGCCCCCGTTCCCCAGTCAGCCTTCTGCCGAACGCCGGCTGCCCGGCCAGCCGCTCGGCCCCTGTCTGGGGCGTCTGCGCCGCGGGGCTGGTGATCCGACTCATCGCCACCACGGTGGCCGCTGGTTCCGCGCGACCTGCACCCCCGAGGGGCCGGCGCTGCTCGAGGTGGCCGAGGGTCGGGAGACCGTCGCCAGGGCGTGGGGTGCGGGCGCGGTCTGGGTGCTCGACCAGCTGCCCGCTCTGCTCGGTCACCATGATGATCCGTCAGGTTTCCGCCCGGATCATCCGGTGTTGCGGGAGGCCCAGCGGCGTTTCCCGGGGTTGCGGGTGGGGCGTACCGACGCCGTCTGGGAGGCGCTTGCCCCCGCCGTGATCGAGCAGAAGGTCACCGGCAAGGAGGCGTTTGCGGGCTTCCGGTGGCTGGTGCGTCGGCACGGTACGCCGGCCCCCGTCCCGCCCGAGCACCCCGCACACGACCTGGTCTGCCCGCCGGATCCCGATGTCTGGGCGCGGATCCCGTCCTGGGAGTGGTTGCGGGCGGGGATCGATGGGGCCCGGTCCCGCACTGTGGTCACGGCTGCCCGTCGCGCGGGCGCGCTGGAGCGTACGCTGCACGTCGCGGCCGAGGAAGCGGATCGTCGGCTGCAGTCCCTGCCCGGGATCGGCCCGTGGACGTCCGCGGAGGTCCGCCAACGCGCACACGGTGACCCGGATGCCTGGAGCGACGGCGACTATCACGTGCCGGGTTGGATCACGTTCGCGCTCGTGGGAGAGAAGCTCGACAACGACGCAGCCCGGGAGGTGCTCGAGCCCTATCGGGGGCATCGCTATCGGGTGCAACAACTCATCGGGCTCATCGGGGCCGGTCCCGAACGACGCGGACCACGACGGTCGCTGCCCACCCACTTGCCGCGATCCTGGTAGCAACCGTCGTCACCGGTTGCGGATGGCCCCCGGCCCCGCGGTTCGCTGAGCGCTGCGGTTTCGCGCCCGGGATCACCCCACCGGGCCCGGTCGTGGTCCTCGAGATCGATAGCTCAGTTGCCGAGCGGGTCGCGCTCGATCGGGCAGGACATGCAGCGGGGACCACCACGCCCTGAGCCGAGCTCGGAGCCAGCGATCGGGATGACTTCGATACCTGCTCGGGTGAGTCGTTCGTTAGTGGCGATGTTGCGTTCGTACGCGATGGCCAACCGCGGGGCCAGCGCAAGGGTGTTGTTCCCGTCGTCCCACTGTTCACGTTCAGCGATGACGGCATCGGTGCCGGTATCGATCACCCGGAGCCGATCGATGCCCATGGCCCTGCCCGCGGCGACCGCGAACGGAGCGGGACCGTCGACCGTCAGGGTGTGCTCCCCGTCCCCGGTGAATCCCGGCCCCGGGGTCACCGTCCAGGCCTGCAGGCGGTCGGCGATGTTGGGATACATGACCACCGTGTCGACATCGACCATCGTCAGCACGGTGTCGAGGTGCATGGTGGCACGGGTCTGATCGACGGGCACGGCCAGCAGGGTGTGCGCGAGGCCCTCGGCGAACAGCTGACGGGCGAGCCGCTCGGCACCGGCGGGATTCGTCCGCTGGCCCACCCCCACCGCGACGACGCCCGGCGCCAACAACAGCACATCCCCGCCCTCAACGGGTTCGGCGCTTGAGCCAAGGATCCGTGGCACATCCCGGAAGCGTGGATGGTGGGTCCAGATCAACTCGGTCAGCTGGGTCTCCCGCACCCGGGCCGGCATGGCGAGCGAGGTGATCGCGACCCGGTCGCCGATCCACACCGACGAGTCACGGGTGAAGACCAGGTTGGGCAGCGGGTCGACGAGGAAATCGTGGGGGGCCAACAACGCGGTGACCAGGCCGTGACCGCCCCGGACCTCATCATTGCGGATCCCCGCCACGATGAGATCGGTCAGCTCCGCCGGGGTCGCCGCTGCGCAGGCCTCGGTCAGATAGCGCCGCAGGGTCGTGCCCAGATGCAGCGAGCGCAACGTCGCCTCGGTGACCTCAGCCCGGGCATCCGGGTGCGCCAAGGTCTCGGTGAGCAGGTCGGTGAGCTGCAGCACCTCGACACCGTGGGACTCCATCGTGCTGACGAAGGCGTCGTGCTCCTCCTGGGCGCGCGCCACCCAGGGCACGCCGTCGAACAGGAGCCGATCGTTGTTGCGGGGGGTCAGCCGCTGCAGTTCCCGGCCGGGCCGGTGGACCAACACCGTTCGGAGTCGTCCCACTTCCGAATCCACCATCGCCGATGCCTCCTCGGTTGCTGGGTGATCGCGCCGGCCGGTTCAGCTCTCCGGCGGCACGAATGCACTGGGCAGGTGGACGGTGAACTCCGCGCCACCCTCCTTGGCCCGCGATGCGCGCACCCATCCATGATGCCGGGCGACTGTCTGCGCGACGATCGACAGGCCGAGTCCGGTGCCCGGGGTATTGCGGGCCTTCTCCGACCGATAGAACCGGTCGAAGACGTGGGGCAGGTCTTCCTCGGTGATGCCGGGCCCTTCGTCGGAGATCCGGAGCTCCTCGCCATCCATGACGACCCTGACGGTGCCGCCCGAGGGGGAGAATTTCACGGCGTTGTCCAGCAGGTTCGTGATGGCCCGCTCAAGCTGATCGGCTTCGCCGTAAACGAAGTGCGACGACAGGCACGTCGCGAACTCGATGCCGTGACCGCGGCGGCGTACGCGCTCCAACGCTGAGGTGACGACATCGCGCAGGTTGAGCGGTTCGAAGACGACCTTGCCCGGGTCCCGGGTCAGGTGCACGAGGTCGCCGATCAGGGACGAGAACTCGACGAGTTGGGCACCGAGATCGCCCAGGATTTCCTGGCGTGCGTGCGGCGGCAGCATGCCGGCATTCTCATCCGCGGCGAGCAGCTCGATATTCGTCCGCAGTGACGTGAGCGGCGTACGCAGTTCGTGGCTGGCATCAGCGATCAGGCGATTCTGGCGCGCCCGCGACGAGGCGAGCGAATAGAGCATGGTGTTGAAGGACCGGGTCAGGTGGGACAACTCGTCGTTGCCCTCGACCGGAATTGGTTCCAGGGAATCGCTCTGCGTGACTTCCGCGACCGCCAGGGTGAGGTCCCGGACCGGGCGCATCGCCGCCCTGGCGACCAGGATCCCCAACGCCCCGCCCAGGGCGATGCCGGTGGACCCGACCAGGAATAGCACGATCCGCAGGTTGCTCAGAATTTTCAGTGTGGGGGTCAGCGACTGACCCACCACCACCGCATAGTGCACGTCGGCCTGGGGCAGGGGGACGGCAACGATGCGATAGGTCTCACCGTGGGAGTCGACCCCATTGCGGGCGGAAGCCCCGGACTGCAGCTTGGCGAGCGCGAGTTCCTCATCACCGAGCACCAGCGAGCCGGCCTGCTGATCCGGCGTGATCACATAACCATCCGAGCGCAGCAGATGCTGGAGCAAGGTCGGTCGATGCGGGGTCCCAGTGCGGGCGAAGGACTGGACGTCGGCGCCGATGATGTCGGCGCAGAGGGCACCGGCCTGGATCAATTCCTGGTCGAGCTGGTCATACAGAGATTCCTGGGCGCTGAGATAACCGGCCAAGCCCGTCACCGCAACCGCGACCGCAACCGCGGCACCGGTCAGGAATCCGATCCGCCGCTGCAGAAATGAGGTTCTCAGGAAGCGGCGGAGAAGGGGGTTCAGGGTCACGGGGCGTTCTCGCGCAGGACGTAACCCACGCCCCGCACGGTGTGGATGAGGCGCGCTTCGCCCTCCGCCTCGGTCTTGCGTCGGAGATAGCCGATATAGACCTCGAGGGAGTTGGCTGTGGTTGGGAAGTCAAAGCCCCAGACCTCATTGAGCAGCCAGCCTCGTTCCAGGACCCTCCGGGGATGCTGCAGGAATGTCATCAACAGCGCGAACTCCGTGCGGGTCAGGCTGATCTGCCGAGCCCCGCGGGAGACCTCCCGGGTTTGCGGGTTGAGGCTCAGGTCCATGAAGACCAGTGCCTCATGCTCCGGGCCGGGGCCGCCGGGTGCGGTGCTGGTGCGGCGCACGAGTGCCCGCAGCCGAGCCAGCAACTCGTCGAGGGCGAACGGCTTCGACAGATAGTCGTCGCCGCCGGCGTCCAAGCCATCCACGCGGTCGTCGATGGCGTCGCGGGCCGTGAGCACGAGGATCGGCACGTCGTTGCCGTTCTTGCGGAGCATTCGGGTGGTTTCCAGACCATCGAGACGCGGCATCATCACGTCCATGATGACGGCGTCGGGACGTCCGGCGGCCAGGCAGGCCAAGGCCTCGATCCCGTCGGATGCCGTGGCGACCTCATAGCCGTTGTACTCCAAAGAGCGCGCCAAGGAGTCCCTGACGGCTTGATCGTCGTCAACAACAAGGATGCGCATGCGGTTTATCCTCTCATTGTTTATGGCTGAACCATCTCAGCCCCCCGCGCGCGAGCGCAAAGCAGGCCAAGGCCGTGGAGAGTGCGGCCACGCTGGCAGCGAGCCGATTGGCCCGGGGGATGTCAGCGACCGTGGGTCGGGGGCCGTCGCCTAGGGTGCCGCGGTCCTCGACCTGGCCGGCGTACGCATTGATCCCGCCCAGGCGGATCCCGAGCGCACCGGCGAACGCGGCCTCCACCCGGCCCGCGTTGGGGGAGGGATGGCGGTGGGCGTCGGTGGCGACCGTACGCAGGGCTGTCCCGGGGTGGCCTCCAACGATCGGTGCGGCCGCGGCGGTCAGGAGGGCGGCGACGCGAGCGGGCACCCAGTTGGCAACGTCGTCGAGTCTGGCTGCGGCCCAGCCGAACCGGGTATACCGCGCATTGCGGTGGCCGATCATCGCGTCGAGGGTGTTGATCGCCCGATAGGTGAGCAGGCCGGGCACCCCGGCCACGGCACCCCAGGCGATGGGGGCCACCACGGCGTCAGCAGTGTTTTCGGCCACCGATTCGATCGTGGCGCGGGCCAGATCGTCGGCATCGAGCTCGCTCGGGTCGCGGCCGACGAGGTTGCGGATGCGGTGCCGGGCGCCCGGCAGATCGTCCACGGCGACGAGCTGGCGGATCGCCTCGGCCTCGCGGCGCAGGCTGCGCCCACCCAACACGGTCCAGGTGGCGACGGCGGTCAGCAGGGTCTGCAGCCAGGGCCGGGATCGTGTGCCGCGCTCGATGAGCAGACCGGCGGCGGCGGTGGTGGTCACCAGGACGGCGACGTGGCCGGTGCCGGCTGCGCGGGAACCCGCGTACGTCTTCCGCTCGAGGGCTGCCGCAGCCGAGCCGAAACCAGCGACCGGATGTAGGCGTGCTGGGTCGCCGAAGGCCTCATCGGCCAACCAGCCGAGCAGCAGGCCCGCAGCGCGGGCCGTCCGGCTTCCCACGCTTGCATGCTAGTGGTCGGCGCGGATGGGAGGTGAATAGCGATATGCCGTCAAAAGGGCGGGTTAGTGGTCTATGAGCCCGGTTCGGCGGGCGAGATCTCAGCGAAGCGTCCGGCGTACGGGTGTTACGCCGGGCGTGCGGGGTGTTAGAGGTGCAGGCGCCGCCCGGCGACTACCAGGATCACGTCATCGCTGACCGCCGCGATCTGTTGGTTGAGGATGCCCAGCCAGTCGGTGAAAATTCGCCCCGAACGATGCTCGGACACCAAGCCCAGGCCAACCTCGTTCGTGACGGCGACCAGCCGCTGGGCAGAGGTGGCCCAGGCGGCGACAACAGCGTCGATTCGCTCGGTCAGGGTGTCTTCCCAACCGGTGCCCGACCAGGCATTGAGGTCATCGAGTTGGCCGGTCAGCCAGGTGTTGAGGCAGTCGATGAGGGCGGGCCCCGTCAGGTCGGTCAGGACCTCGGCCAAATCCTGGTTCTCCACGGTGCGCCAGTGGGGTGGCCTGCGTTCCCTATGGCTCGCCACGCGGGCGCGCCACTCGTCGTCATCGGGCCAGCGAGGGCCGGGAGCCACATAGGTCACCCGAGCGGCGTCGGCGAGCAACTCTTCCGCGCACCGTGACTTGCCCGACCGGATCCCCCCGGTCACCAGCGTCTTCATCGGCATGCCAACACCACCAACCCCACCGTCAGCCCCAGCTCGATAGCAGCGCCGAGGACGTCCCCGTTGATCCCCTCGAACGTACGCTGAGCATGGGCGCGCAGCATCAGCACCACG
>JAUNUL010000171.1 GCA_030538175.1 Propionibacteriaceae bacterium
GTCGATCCCTGGAGAGATCGTTTCGGATCAAAGCCTGGGAGAATTCGCAATCTGTCCATAAAAGCCACGAGGCCCGCGCAGCCCGCACAAAGGCGGGGCCACGCGGGCCTCGTTCGGAAAGTGAGTGGAGGGGTCTGCCTCACCACTCCACGCAGCAGGAGCAGGGGCAGCAGCAGCATGCCCGCGCGCCGCCGGCGACCTCGACGAGGTCCTCATCGGTGAGCTGCTGCATATCGATCATCGGTTCGCCGGGGACAACGAGTTCCACTCGGCCGTTCCGGAGGCCCTCCTGGAAGGTGGCGTAGTAGTCGGCCAGCTCGCCCGGCTCGCCGCCTTCGGGCTTCACCAGGGTGACCTGCACCTCCGGTGCGATCTCGAGGCCGGCCTCGCGGGCCACGTCTGCCGGGGAGGCTTCGAGGCGCTCGCTGTAGTCGCTGCTGCTCCAGCTGGAGATGAGCAGGCGGGTATAGGCATCGCTGAACTGTTCGAGGGTCTGGGACATGGGATTCTCCTTGTGTTGGGGTGTGGTGGGGCCTGAGCTATTCAGTTGTGGGGATTTGCCGTTGTTCGTCCACCCGTGGCGTCGTGGGCGACACGGGTGGCTATTTCTGGCTGTTGACGAGATCTGCGAAGACTCCTTGGGCGGCAACCAGCTCGTCATAGGTTCCGGATTCGACCACGAGGCCGCGATCCATAACGATGATTCGGTCCGCATCGCGGATGGTGGAAAGTCGATGTGCCACCACGATTCTCGTGGCATTCAACATGCGCGTGCTGTGTGTCACGTGAGCCTGTGTGGGATTGTCGAGGGCGCTGGTGGCTTCATCGAACATCACGATGCGGGGTCGGGCAATGAGGGCTCGGGCGATCACCAATCGTTGGCGTTGTCCACCGGAAAGGCCAGCGCCGCCGTCAGGAACATGTGTGTTCAGTCGCATGGGCATTTCGCGGATCTCGTCGGCGATGCCGGCCATTTCGGCGGCCGCCCAGACGTCGGCATCCGTATATTCGCGTCCGGCGCAAATATTGTCACGAATGGATCCCGGAAGTGTCGAGTTGTTTTGCAGGACGATGCCGCATTGCCGTCGGACTGCCGCTGCATCGAGGTCTTCCAATTCCTGTCCGTCATAAAGAATCGAGCCGGACAGGGGCTGCTCGAATCCGAGGAGCATGCGCAGAATCGTGGACTTTCCGGAGCCAGAGGTCCCGACAATCGCCACGTATTCGCCACGGCGAATGTGGAGATTGACGCGATCCAGGACGAGGCTGCCCTCGTTGCCGTAGCGGAAACTCACGGCACGCAGCTGGATATCGCCGGACAGTTCGCCCGGCTGGGCCTTGCCTTCGCCGCTTTCGGCGGGCTCCCGCAGGATGGGGGCGATCTCCTTCAGCACCGGCACGATCGGCGAGAGCATCTGCACCGACGACAGGATCATGACGAGGTTGCCCAAGGCGAGTTGCGCTGCCACCAGGCAGGTGAGCAGTGCGGTGAGCGACCAGTCGTTGTCGGTGAGCAGGACGAGGCCGAACAGCAGCGCCAGGGTGGCCGGAATGATGCCGGCTGCCATCACATAGACACTGTTCTGCACCCGCCGCGAGGCGATGGAGTGGGCGTACGCTTCGCGCTGTGCTGCAGCCCAGCGGGAGAGGGCCCGCTGTTCGGCGCCGGCCACCCGCACTTTGCTGACCGTCGACACCAGCGAGAGGGTCACGCTCATCGCTCGCTGCTGGGCGGCGTACTGCCTCGTTGCATGGTTGGCGTCGGTGACGAAGCAGCGGGCGGTGATCGCGCAGACCAGCACCACGATGCCCAGCATGAGCAGGCCCAGCTGCGGGATCGTCAGCAGGATGACGATCAGATTCGCCAGCAGCACGGTCACGCTCAGGCCGGCGACCAGCAGGGCGCCGGTGAGGACTTGGTCGAGATGACGCAGCCCGAGGACAAGGGTGCCGAGCGCGCCGGTGGACCGGGCCTCGAAGAAGGGCAGTGGCAAGCGCAGGAGTCTGCTCCACAGCGCTACGCCGAGGCGATGGATGAACCGGCCCTTCACGCGCAAGGCGATCACGTTCTGGATCCATTGCCCGGCAGCTGCGATCGCCAGGAGTGCCAGGAGCACGATGCCGATCTGCAGGATCAGCGCGTTGTCACCGCGGAGCAGGAGTTGACCCATCACCTGTCCGGAGATGATCGGTGTCAACATGCTGAGTCCGACCACCGCGATGGATACCAGGCCAAACCGGACGATGTCGCGTGCGGAATCGGCCGTGGCCATGCGGAACAGACTCGACAGGGTCGTCACCGACGACGGCGCGGGCACTTCCACCACATGGGCGTCGGTGCGGACAAGTGGCACGTCGTCCTGTTCGAGCAACCGGGCGCTGCTTTCTCCAGCGATATGGATCCACAGGGCGTGGTTGGTCCAGACCACGGAGCAGGGCAGGCGGTCGGGGCCATAGGTGGTGACGAAACCGCCGAGATCAGTGCGCCACCAGCCGGCTTCCAGGGTCATCGGGCGTGCATAGAGCCAGCCGGTGAGTCCCACGGCGTCATAGCTGGTTGCCTCGCGCAAGGCCGGCAGCAGCCGTGAATCCGGCACCGGCACGGTGCCGCTTGCCCGGGCCACACGTGCCATCGCTGCAGCATGGGGGCCGAGGCTGCCGAGGAACTCGGGTTCGCTCGGGCGCCGCGACGTCATCCGTTGATTGGCGTGGAGTATCGCTGGGATCGTCGCGGCGTCGCGAGTCATCGACCCGAGAATGCGCTTCTGCTTGGCGTTGCGGTCCTCCTCGGACACGCGCTGGCTCTCCCGAAGCACCTGGGTGATGTGATCGGTGTACGCCTCCGCCAGGTCGCCGTTGGCGACGAGGTCGGCCGTGGTCAGGGCTTCGATGGCTGTCTCGCCGTCGGCAGTGACCCAGTTGTCGGGCCCGACGTGCGCCCACTCGTCGTCCTCAGTGACGGTGCCGGCAGGACCGTGGACACCGACCTGGGGGCCGGTGCGGATCCACAGCGTGTTGTCGACGGTGCGCGCCGCGGTCCTGCGGCGCAGGCGGTTCGACCCGCGGACGAGTTCGGTGAAGTCCTTGGGGGGCAGTTGGTCGCGGCGCAGCCCGGTGAGAGCAGCCACACTCGCGAGCACGCCAGCGGTGGCGGCCTCGGGGTCATCGCCCGGCTGGCTTCGGCGCAGCGTGGCGGCGGGTTCGCGGCGTACGGCGAGCCGGTAGTCGAGATGGGGGGACCCACCGGTGAGGATGCCGCCGACGGGAACGCGACCCAGCGGCACCCATGAGGTGCCGTAGTCCTCGGCCGCGGGAACGGCGAAGACGTCGACGTCAGCCCCCTCCACCCGAAGGAATTCCCGGGGGTTGTCGAGGAGGTACGCGGCATGGTGTTGGCTCCATTCGACGTGGTCACCGGACGGTTGCCCGTGGCTGTCGTGGAAGGTGGTGATCTCCGTGATGCTCATGCTGCCTCCTCCGCGGCCTTGGCTTCTTGGCTCAACAGGTGTCGATAGAGGGTGCCGGTGCGGACGAGATCGTCATGGGTTCCGGACTCGACAACGCAGCCGTTGTCGAAGACGAGGATCAGGTCGGCGTTGCGGATCGTGCTGAGGCGGTGAGCGATGATCAGCATGGCGCAGCCCCTGCGGCGCAGGTTGACCATGATCTTCTCCTCGGTCAACGCATCGCACGCGCTCGTGGCCTCATCGAGGATCAGCAAGGCCGGGTCACCGGCGAGGGCACGGGCGATTTCCAGTCGCTGGCGCTGCCCGCCGGAGAAGTTGCGTCCGCCCTCGCTGACGATCGCGTTGAGGCCACCCGCCCGTTGCGCCACGACGTCGAACACCTCGGCATCCTCGAGCGCGCGGACGATGGCCTGGTCAGGCACGGATGGATCCCAGAGCGTGACGTTCTCGCGCACGGTGCCTTCGAACAGCGTGATGTTCTGGTCGACCAGCGCCACCGCCGAACTCAGCGAGGCCTGGAGGTGGCTCTCGCGTGGCGCACCGTTGATGAGCACGTGTCCGTTGTGCGGGGCGAGGAGCCCACTGGCGAGCTTTCCGACGGTGGATTTCCCGCTTCCCGAGGCGCCGACCAGGGCGACGGATGTGCCCGGGGCGACATCGAAGCTCAGATCCTTGATCCAGGGTTCGTCGGCCGAGAACGAATAGTCGACGGCGTCGAGGGTGAGATGACCGTCGAGGACGGTCGGCTCGGTATCGCTGGCATCGTTGGTGGGGTCGCTGGGATAGCGCAGCACGTCCTCGATGCGGTCCAGGTCCGTTTGGGTGATCTGGAGACGACCGCTTTGGGTGACCAGCTGGGTCAGTGGCTGGGTGAAGGAGGTGAGGATGGCCTGGAACGCGAGCAGGGCGCCGATCCCTGCCCCCGCCTCCGCGATGCGTACGCCACCGACGACGAGCACGAGGACGAGGTTGAGCGAAGCGAGAGCGGTGGGGAGCACGTTCAACAGTGCGGTGCCCATGCCGAGCTTCTGCCCTTCGCCGACCACCTTGGCGGAATAGCCCGCCCACGTGCGCAGGGCGGTCTGTTCCGTGCCGTTGCCCTTGACCGAAGCGATCGTGCTGAGCGTGTGCATGGTTTCGCGGGCCAGGCCCGCTTCGCCGGCCCGCTGGGCCGCGGACGCGTCCTTTTGGCGGCGCAGAATCCAGCGCAGCAGCAGGAGGTTGAGCGAGGCGACCGCGATGGTGAGCGAGGCGAGCACTGGGTCGAGCGCCACCAGCGCCAGCCCATAGACGAGGACATAGGAGACGCTGGCGAGCGCGACCACGACCTCGCTGGCGATGGAGGCGCTGACCCGGAAGTTGCTGTCAACTCGCCCGGAGAGGTCAGCCGCGTGGCGCTGGCCGAAGAAGGCCATAGGTTTTCGCAGCAGGTCCTCGAAGAACTGGGTCGCTGCGGTGAGCGCCATGCGGATCTCCACCCGCAGGAGGTGTTCGCGCTGCACTGAGGTGAGCAACACGAGCACGAGCGCACAGATGGCCATCGCCAACGGCACAGCCCAGCGCGCCGACCCGCTTTCCTGCCCGGCTGCGGTGATGAACATTTGCTGGAGCAGGGGTGCGATGACGCCCGGCACCACCATCAAAGCGGTGGCGAACAGGGTGAGTGCCAGGGCACCGCCCATGCCGCGCAGGCGCGCGGCGACCGCATGGCGGATGGATCGGCGCTTGCCGCCCTTGGTGAAGTCAGCGGAGGGGACGAGATCGAGGACGACGCCGGTGAATGCGGAGTCGAACTCCTCGAACGGCATGATGCGCGGGCCGGTGGCCGGGTCGTTGACATGCACGACCAAGCCGGCCTGGGTGCGGCGAAAGCCCTCGAGGACCATGAAGTGTTGGAAAGCCCAGTGGATGATCACGGGGTGATTGATCCGGCTGAGATCTTCGAGGTCCATCGACCGGCCTTCGCCCTCCATCCCGAACTGACGGGCAGCGGTGAGGATGGCGGCGGCGTTGGCGCCGTCTCGGGAGACGCCGCACGCGATGCGAAGGCTCTCGAGCGGTTCGATGCGCCCATAGTGGTGGAGGAGGATGCCCAGACTGGCCGCACCACACTCCACGGCTTCCATCTGCACCAGCGATGGGGTGGCCGTGGGGCGCCTGCGGGGCGCGCGGATCGTCACGTCAGCCTCCGAATGCCAGCGCGAGCGGGGACCCATAGCCGGTCACGATCTCGGCGGTAACGGGGGTCTGCGACTCGAGTCCCTGGTCGGGGCCGGTTTCGCTGGTCCAGGCGTATCCGGTCGGGGTGTCCGCCTTGGTCAGTGCGACGGTGACGACGGTGGGACCGACCCGCATCTCCTCACCGGTCTGGGGGAAGGCGGCCTTGGCTGCGACTTCCCCCTTCAACAACCCGAAACGCCGGGGGTCGGCGCCGGCGACAGTGACCAGGACCGACTGACCGACTTCGATCTGTCCGATCGAATGTGCGGGGACCAGCAGGGTGGCAGTGAGGGCGGCGTCTCGTGCATAGCCGGGTTCGAGCTGCAAGATCGGATCGCCGACAGTGAGCGCAGCACCGGGGGCGATGTCGGTGCGCAGGACCCGGCCGGACGCGCCGGCCACGAGCGCCATGGGGCCGGTTTCGCCCTTGACGGCGGCGACGGTGGTCTCGCCGTCGATCACATCACCAGGTTTGACCGTCACCTGCTGGACGTGGCCCTCGTGGGTGGCGGCGACGGTGCTGATCCCGCCGGCATACGCCAACGTCCCGGTAGCGGCGACGGTTTGGGGCATCCTCCCGACCGCGGACCAGAACGTGACCAGGGCCATGCAGGAGGCGATGACCAGCGTGATGATCCACCCACGTGGGCTGGCCAGCACCATCGGTGTGTCGAGGCGGTCCGGCTGCCGCCGTTTCGCAAGTGCCTTGAAGCGGAAGTTCATGTCAGCTCACTTGTCGTACGCCGGCTCGCCGGGTCGGTCGCTGTGGGCGTACCCGCTGGGTCGTTTGTCGTACGCGTACCCG
>JAUNUL010000172.1 GCA_030538175.1 Propionibacteriaceae bacterium
ATGGCGTCGGCATCAAGAAGGGTGACGTCGAGCTCTGCGAGAAGATCAACACCGCCCTGACCAAGATGGTCGACAGCGGCGACTGGCAGAAGGCTCTGGACAAGACGGTCGGCGCGTCGGGCTTCACCCCCGATGCCGCCACCAACCCGCCCAAGCACGACGCCTGCGCCTGATCCCTTAGCTGACCGGCCCGGCCGTTTCCGGGCCGGTCACCCAACCTGTTCGCTCTCCTGAGGAAGGGGGACCGATGGACGGAATCGTCACACTCTTCACCGAGTACGACGTCCTGGCCGCGTTCTTGATGACCCTCTTGTTGACCGTCCTGTCCGCTATCGGTTCCCTGATCCTCGGCACGATCGTTGGCGTCATGCGCGTCAGCCCGGTCCCCTTCATGCAGAAACTGGGCACGTTCTATGTCAACGTCGTGCGGAACACGCCGCTCACGCTCATCGTGGCGTTCTGTGCGCTGGGGTTCTGGAACAACATGCGACTGAGCCCACTGCCGTTGTCCTCCCCGCTGAGCTGGCACAACGTCGCATGGGGCGTCATCGCCCTGGCCGTCTATCACGCGGCCTTCGTCGCCGAAGCTCTGCGTTCCGGCGTCAACACTGTCCCCCAGGGACAGGCCGAAGCTGCCCGCGCCATCGGGCTCGACTTCGGATTGGGCCTGCGTGAGGTGGTCCTCCCCCAGGCCTTCCGTGGCGCGATCGCGCCGCTCGGCAACACGCTGATCGCGCTCACTAAGAACACCACCGTCGTGGCCACCATCGGTGTCGCGGAGGCGTCCTACATCATGCGTTACATGATCGAGTTCAATCCCGATCTCCTGTTCCTGATCTTCTTCGTCATCGCCTTCGGCTTCATCGTCCTGACGCTGCCGACCGGGCTGTTCTTCACGTGGCTTTCTCGGCGGATGGCGGTGCAGCGATGACTGTCCAGGCAACGGTTCTGTTCGACACACCCGGGCCACGTGCCCGACGTCGCCACGCGATCCTCACCGGGGTCACCGTGGTCGCGTTGGTCGCTGCGCTGGTGGGTGTCATCTATGGCTTGCGCTCCCAGCTGACCGCTGAGAAGTGGGCACCGTTCGGCGAAGGCTCGACCTGGACGATGTACCTCTGGCCAGGACTCCTCGGCACCCTTCAAGCCGCGGTCATCTCGGTTGTGCTCGCCTCGATCCTGGGCGTTCTCCTGGGTGCCGGTCGGTTGTCGCACTCAGCGTGGATCCGGGTGCCGGCGTCGATCTTCGTGGAGTTCTTCCGCTCCGTGCCTGTGCTGATCATGATGATCTTCGCGTGGGCCCTGTTCCTGTTCAACGGCCTGCTCACCGGGCACATCCTCCTGTTGTCCTCGGTTGTCGTCGGCCTCACGTTCTATAACGCCGCTGTCATCGCGGAGCTCATCCGCTCGGGTGTGCACTCGCTGCCGCGTGGGCAGGGTGAGGCTGGCTTGGCCGTGGGTCTGACCCGGACACAGACACTCATGGCGATCCAGTTGCCGCAAGCGATCCGCGCCATGCTGCCCTCGCTGGTGACGCAGCTGGTCGTCGTGTTGAAGGACAGTGCGCTGGGCTACATGATCGGATATTCCGAGCTGCTTCGCGCAGCGCAGACGCTCGCCTCCGTGCGAAGCAACCTGATCGTGTCCTTCATCGTGGCCGGCGTGATCTTCGTGATCCTCAACTATGCGCTCACCGCGTTCGCGCAGTGGCTGGAGAAGCGGATGTCTACGCGCACTGCCGGGGACACGAGCGTCGGGTTCACGATCGAGCAGGGTGGCAACAACCCGCCCGCAGCCTGATCTCACCGCGGGTAGACGCCCCGCTCACCACCGATCGACCCCACGCTCCTTCGGGAACGTGGGGTCGTTTGTCCGCAGGGTCCTCGTCCTCTGGACGACTTGTGGATCAGCGCGCCAGTTCGGTGGCCCGGGACTCCCGGACGACGGTGACGCGGATGGTCCCGGGATAGGTGAGCTCTTCCTCGATCTGCTTGACGATGTCGCGGGCCAGGATCTGGGCCTCGATGTCATCGACATCCTCAGGCGACACCATGACCCGGACCTCGCGGCCGGCCTGCATCGCGAAGACCTTCTCCACCCCCGGGTGGGCCCCGGCGATCTCTTCCAGCCGCTCCAGGCGGTGCACATAGGACTCCAGCGACTCCCGACGGGCGCCGGGGCGGCTGCCGCTGATCGCGTCACAGGCCTGGGTGAGGATGGCCTCCACCGTACGCGGCTCCACCTCGTTGTGGTGGGCTTCGATGGCGTGGACGATGTCGGGATGCTCGCCATACTTTCGGGCGAGATTCGCACCGATGATCGCGTGGGTGCCCTCGACCTCGTGAGTCAGGGCCTTGCCGATGTCATGCAGGAAGGCAGCGCGCTTGCAGGTGGCGACGTCCAGGTGCAGCTCTGCGGCCATGACGCCGGCGAGATGGGCACACTCGATCAAGTGCTTGAGGACGTTCTGACCATACGAGGTCCGGTAGCGCAGCGCACCGAGGACGGGCACCAACTCGGGATGAAGATCCGAGATGCCGACCTCCGTGAGGGCGTCCTCTGCGGCTCGCACGCAGCGCTCGGCGATCCTCCCCCGACTGCGCTCAAAGACTTCCTCGATGCGGGCCGGATGAATGCGCCCGTCAGCGACCAACTCGGTCAAGGTGAGACGTGCGGTTTCGCGGCGGACGGGATCGAAGCATGAGAGCAGCACGCTGCCGGGAGTGTCGTCGATCATGACGTTGACCCCGGTGATCTGCTCGAAGGCCCGGATGTTGCGGCCTTCCCGGCCGATGATCCGTCCCTTCATCTCATCGCCGGGCAGTTCGACCGTCGCCACCACGGACTCGGCGGTCTGCTCCGACGCCACGCGCTGGATAGTGGAGACGATGATGTGCTTGGCCCGGGTCTCGGCCTCGCGCGTCGCCTCGTCCTCAATGTTGCGGGCCACAACGGCAGCGTGCCGCCTGGCCTCGTGCTCGATCTCGGTGACCAACTCATTGCGAGCTTGGTCACTGGTGAGCTCACTGATCCGCTCCAGCTCCGCGCGTCGCTCCGCTTCGAGGTCTGCCAGTTGGAGCTCTCGTTCGCCGAGCTCACGCTGACGCGCATCCAAGGCAAGAGCCCGCTCGTCATGGCTGCGCGCCTCGTTGTCGAGGCGCTCCTCGCGCAGCGCCAAGCGCTGGTCGCGCCGGTCACCGGCGGCACGCAGTTCACGAATCTCTGCCCGTTGCTTGTCGAGTTCACGTGCCGCTTCATGCAACCGCTGCTCTTGCTCGGCGCGCTCGCGACGCACTTCGTCGCGGGCCGCTTCCACCTCACGCATCAATTCGTCGGCGCTGGCTCTGGTCTCGCGATCCTGGTTCTCCGCAGCAACCCGAAGCTTGCTCAACTCTGCTTCGAGTTTGTAGCGCTCCTCTTGGCGCCAGACCTCACGCTCACGCTCTCGCGCCAAACCTGCCTGACGGCCCTTGCGAACGGTTAGGGAGAGTCCCACCATCGCGGTGAGCACCAACGCAAGCACGATCAGCTGCAGAATGTCCCAACCGCCCATGCCCGCCTCCGTCGCTCTCAGGACTGCTCGTCGAGGCTGGCCCACGCCAAGTTCAGTGACAAGAGGTGATCACCGAATCATGCCCCGGAAATCCGTCTTGCCACTGACACGTCTCATCGCCCGCCATCGGACCGCGATAAGCCTCACCTGAGCAGGCTAAACGTGCTGACAGCGGGATTCAAGGAAAGGTCTCCCCTGAGTCGGCGCTGTTCTCCCCGATCGGCAGTTCGCGCAGAACCGTCGCGACGGTGTCACCGCCGAAGCCGCGCCGGGCGAGGGCCGCGGCAATTCGTCGACGCTGCACATGCGGTTCCAAGCCCCTGGTCGATCGGAGCTTCTTGTGGGCGAGGGCTTGCGCGGCCTCCACTTCTGCCTCGCCCGAGACCTGATCGATGGCCTCGGCAACGAGATCCCGGTCGACGCCCTTGCGGTGCAACTCCTGGCGCAGGCCTGTGCGCGACAGGTGTTTGCGTTGTTGCCGGGAGCTGACCCAGGCCTCGGCGAACGCCGCATCATCCACCAGGCCGACCTCGGTCATCCGGTCCAACACGGACTCGGCCACCTCGGCCGGCACGTTCCGACGACGCAGGGCCTCGGCGAGTTCGTGGCGCGTCCGCGCCTGCATGGTGAGCAGGCGCAACACGATGTTGCGGGCGACCTCTGTGGGATCAGCCTCCGGGGAAGCATCTCCGCCCGACGAAGCCGCGCCCGGCGCTGGACCCCCAGCGGCTGGGACCGCAGGCACCCCCGCACGACGTTCTCCCCCGGGCATCTCATCGCCCTCTGACGGGATCAGAACTCCACCTCACCGGTCACGGGATCAACCCCGGCCGGGACCTCTTCCTTGACCACGCCGATGCCGAGCTTCTCCTTGATCTTGCGCTCGATCTCGTTCGCGATCTCGGGGTTGTTGCGCAGATAGTTGCGCGCATTCTCCTTGCCCTGACCAAGCTGGTCGGACTCATAGGTGAACCAAGCACCTGCCTTGCGGATGAACCCCTGCTCGACACCCATATCGATCAGGCTGCCCTCACGCGAAATGCCCTGGCCATAGAGGATGTCGAATTCAGCCTGCTTGAAGGGCGGGGCGACCTTGTTCTTCACAACCTTGACCCGTGTGCGGTTGCCGACCATGTCCTGGCCGTCCTTGAGCGTTTCGATGCGCCGCACATCCAACCGGACCGACGAATAGAACTTGAGCGCGCGACCGCCAGTGGTGGTCTCCGGCGAGCCGAACATGACCCCGATCTTCTCGCGCAACTGGTTGATGAAGATCGCCGTGGTGCCGGCCCCGCTCAGGGCACCAGTCATCTTGCGCAGCGCCTGGCTCATCAGACGGGCCTGCAGGCCGACGTGGCTGTCACCCATCTCGCCCTCGATCTCGGCGCGCGGCGTCAAGGCAGCCACAGAGTCGATCACGACCAGCGCAAGCGCACCGGAGCGGACCAGCATGTCAGCAATCTCCAGCGCCTGCTCACCGTTGTCGGGCTGCGACACCAGCAGTGCGTCCGTGTCAACGCCGAGACGCTTGGCATAGTCGGGATCCAGCGCGTGCTCGGCATCGATGAAGGCGCAGATCCCACCGAGGGCCTGAGCGTTGGCGATCGCGTGCAACGCGACGGTCGTCTTGCCGCTGGACTCAGGGCCATAGATCTCGACCACGCGACCCCGAGGCAGGCCCCCGATGCCGAGCGCGATATCCAGAGCGACCGATCCGGTCGGGATGGCCTCGATCGGCACATAAGCCCGCTCCCCAAGCCGCATCACCGACCCCTTGCCATGCTGCTTGTCGATTTGGGCGAGTGCCGCTTCGAGTGCCTTGTGGCGATCCGCAACAGCCATGGTGGATTCCTTTCTGAACCCGAACCGTGGTCCGGGGAAGTGTGGTTTCGCTGTCATCCAGCACGTTATGCAGCCCCACTGACATTTTCCGCAGCGAAGTGCTCGGCTGTGGACAGTGCTCCATGGTTCGTGCCACCTGTGGAGAACATACCGAACATGTGTTCGAACGCAAATCGGCTCGCGTGGGCGTGTTCGACCACCATGAAAGATCTTTCCTGTTCAGACTCACCGATCGATGGCCGGCAGCTCCAGCGCCTCCCACACGGCGCGCCAAATGGTCTTGCACGGCGTACCGGCAGCCAACGCCTCCTGCACCGTGCGGCTGCCCAACCCAGCGAGACTGGTCTGTTCCGCCCAGACCTGGGCGTACGCCGGCCCGAGATGTCGGTTCAGCCGCGCCCACAAATCCGTCTCTCGCACTGCCGCAGTCTACGTCGCCGGACCCACGCAACGAACCACGCAAACCAGACGATCAGGCATGGCCGAGTTCTGTCGGTGGCCCCTGCCAGACTGGGCCCTATGCCAATCGACGCCGCCGATCCGCTCGCGGGCTTCGGCGCGGCCACCCGCGAGTGGTTCACGAATTCCTTCGCGAACCCAACAGCGGCCCAGACCGAGGCCTGGCGTGCCATTGGGGCGGGCGACCACGCACTGGTCGTCGCGCCAACGGGGTCCGGCAAGACTCTCGCCGCTTTCCTTTCTGCTTTGGACTCCCTCGCCGAAGACCCAGACCCATCCCATAGGTGTCGGGTCCTCTATGTGTCCCCTCTCAAGGCACTTGCGGTGGACGTCGAACGCAACCTGCGCGCACCCTTGCGGGGCATCGGTCAGGCAGCTGCGAGGCTAGGCCTGCCGAGTCCGGACATCCGTGTCGGCGTTCGTTCTGGTGACACTCCCGCCGCGGAACGCCGACGACTGATTGCTCACCCACCGGACATCGTCATCACCACCCCCGAGTCGCTGTTTCTCATGCTGACCTCAGGGGCACGCGAGGCACTGCGTGGTGTGCGCACCGTCATCATCGATGAGATCCACGTCCTCGCTGCCACCAAGCGCGGTGCTCATCTGGCGATTTCATTGGAAAG
>JAUNUL010000173.1:0-1389 GCA_030538175.1 Propionibacteriaceae bacterium
GACGACGTCATCGCGTGGATTGGCGGTCGTGAACAGGTTGCAGAAACCGCAGCGCATTTCGCAGAACGGCAGGTGGAGATAGCCGAACAGGTGGGTGCGGTTCTCGGCAGCCCAGAGCGAGGCGAGGTCGACGGGCGGGTCGAGGGGGCGGTACGCCGTCTTGTGGGGATAGCCGTAGGTGTAGCCGACATAGGGGTTGGCGGGGTTAGGGGTGAGGGCGAGCGTCACGCGAGAACCACCTCCGCATACGGCACCGTCCACACCAGCGGATGCGCGACCCCGTGGCCCCACCAGCCGTCCTCGCCGAAGCAGTCACCGTGGTCGGAGCAGACGATCAGCACGGTCGGTCGGCGCAGGGCACCAAGGACGCGTCCCAGGTGTTCGTCGGCGTACGCCAGCGCGGCGGCCTGAGACGCTGGCGAATCGCGGCGGGCTTCGGGCACATAGAAGTGGGTGGGGGTGTGGGTCGCCGCGATATTGAGCAGCAGGAAAAGGCGGCGATCATCGGGCTGCTCGCTGAGAACGCGGACGGCGACGTCGGCCTGCGCGCGGGCGGAGTCCTTGTTCTTGGGGCCGGTCGCCGGGGACCAATGGGACTCGATGAACAGGTCCGGGATGACAGAGCCGAGAGCCCCTTGCCGGGTGAAGAATCCGACGCCGCCGAGGCAGATCGTGTGATAGCCGCGGGCGGCCAGGGCCGCGGGCACGCTGGGCTCGTCGAACACGAAGGTGCCCGGTCGCGCGCCAATGGATCCGTCGAACGATCCGGCGAACATGCGGGCCGGCCGATCCTGGCCCGGAGGGGCGGGCAGGAAGCCCCCGAGGAAGGCGAGATGTGCGGGATAAGTGAAGGTCGCGGGGGAGTGGCGTTCCTCCCAACCATTGGCGGGGAGGATGCGGGCGAGATGAGGCGTACGCCCTGCGGCCCAGGCCTCCTGTGCCACGTCATAGCGGAGCGAATCGAGCGTGATCCACACGATGTCGTGGGTGCCGATGAGGTCGTTGACGGGTATCACAGGAGGCTCCCTCGCTGAAGGGCCGCCAGTTGCGCCTGATAGGTGTCCCTGCCGTCAACCTCAATGCCCTCATGGAAGTCGCCGAAGGCATTGACCTCCCAGACGACCGGCTCCCGGGAGGGGTGGACCAGACCGACATCGACCCCGGCGTACAGCGCCTCGGGGAAGCACGCCGCGGCAGCCTCGGCGGTGTTCTGGATGCTTGCCCAGGTTCGCGGGCCGAAGTGGGTCCGGAGCAGGCCGAGATCACCCCGTGCGGCACCGAGATGCAGGTTCGTGAACGGTCCGCGGCCGATGCGGGCCACCATGTGTTGGGCCCGGACAGCGATGACCACTACCCGGAAGTCAACCGGCCCTGCGTTGGCTACCGGTG
>JAUNUL010000173.1:1399-6410 GCA_030538175.1 Propionibacteriaceae bacterium
CCGCCACGACCTCGGCGATCTCGGCGTGGGAGGCGTATCGGACCAAGCGGCGGACGTTCACGGGACGGCCGCCGGCCCAGGCAGCCGTGGAGAACCCGACGACCGAGCCGCCCCAGCGGGCCGCGACGATCCCCGCCGCCGAGGAGCCGTAGCGCGCTTTGACAAAGACTTGGTTCCAGCCGCGGGCACGGGCCTGCTCCACGACCTCATCCCAGGTGGCAGCGTTGAGGGATTCGGGAACGGGTACGCCGGCTTCCCGGAGCCGGGCATGCGTCGCCCGCTTGTCCATCATGGTCAGGACCGACGACGAATGCTGGAGACGCTGATGCGCGGGGGCATCGGCGAGCCACGCATCCACGCGCTCCAACAGGACCCCGAGGCCTGCATGCCAGTGGTCGGAGCGAAGGAGCTCGGTCGCCGACGCCGGGCGTACGCCTCCGCCGAGCGCGACCAACTCCGAGTCGACCCACGGATCCTCACTGGGCGATTCGAGCCGAACGATCGTTTCGGTCGAAACCCAGTCATCCGCCGGGCCCGGCGTACCAGTCAGGAAAACCCGTTGCTCCACCACCCGGGCGGGCGGCAGCGAGGCGCGGGCGAGCGACGCCTGCACCGCGCGCGTCCGCTCGCCCCCGGCCGAACCGAGGATGAGGACGTCACTCACCGATGGCGACGTAGCGATAGTCGTCCTCGTCGACGCCATGCATCGGATCGGACAAGTCCACCGAGACGCCGAGGTCGCTGAACTTGCTCGCGACCTCAGGGGTCATCCAGTGGTGCTCGAGGTTGAGGAAGCCGAGGTTGCGGAGGCGAGGTTCGTCGAGCAACGCCTTGCCGCCGACATCGGTGAGGATGCCGAGCGAGAGATCGAGCACCTCCAACTGGTCGAGCAGTGGCGAATCACACAGGGCGACAGCAATGTCGTCCTCGAGCTCGGAGTTCTTGAGCCCGAGATAGGTGAGCTTCGGAAACGCGTGACCGGAGATGATCGGTGCGAGGTCGACCATCGTCACGGTGGCGCCATAGTTCTCGTCGCCCGTGTAGAGCTCGAGGTGCGTCAATGAGGGCAACTCCGCATCGAGCAGCTGCTGCACCACGCCGCTGTCGAGGCCGCCGGTCTGCACCACCAGGGTGGTCAGCTGAGGCAGGCGCAGCCCGCTCAGGCCGAGATTGTTGCCGCCGCGGACGAGCAGTGAGGTGAGGTTGGGATAGGCATTGATCATCGGGCCGAGTTCGGAATTCTCGATCCACGAGACCTCGGCCTCCTCCATCGAGAGGTCGCCGAACACGAGAGTGGTCAGACTCGGCAACTGCGGGGCGGCGGTCAGGAGTGCCTCGGCCACCGGGGCAGAGTCGTTCTCATAGGGCGCGCCCCAGGCGCCGACCGACAGCCCGCGCAGTTGCGGGGCCACCGGAAGGGCTAGGAGCGCGTGGAATTTCTTGATCCAGTCCTGGGGATCGTCGTCATAGTCCACCGCGATCCGCGGCATCGTCGTGGTCGGATCGAAAGGGAAACTGTCTTCGAACGGTTCGACCGCCAGGCCGCCGAATGACGTTTCGTTGTGGAAGGTCATGTGTGCCCTCGTTCGCGTGGGGGATGGATGCGTAGGCCAGCTTAGTAAGCCTCGATCCGTTACCTGCTGTGGGTTGAGGCGGTCAGAGCCAGCCGAGCCCCTCGGCGATCATCACCAGGCCGAACAGGGCGAAGAGGATCGCGGCGCCATATTTGATGACACGCTCCGGGAGCTTCTTGCCCAGGACAGCACCGACGACGATGGCCAGGGCATCGGCGAGAACCATGCCGACGGTGCTGCCGATCCACGTGCCGACCCAGTTCTCGCGGGTCGCCAGGGTGATCGTCGCGAGCATCGTCTTGTCGCCGAGTTCGGCGAGGAAGAATGCGAGGCCGACGGCGATGATCGCCCGACCCTTGCTGCGGCGGGCCTTCTCCGCCTCATCCTCGGTCAGCTCGTCGCCGCGCAAGGTCCAGATCGCGAAGCCGAGGAACGCGATGCCGGCCACGATGGCGATCCAGTGCTGTTGGGCCGCGAACAGGTCGCCAATGAAGAAGCCGATGCCGACCGAGGCCAGATGCACGACTGCCGTGGCCGCAGTGATGGCGATCAACACATCGCGGGCCCGATAGCGGCTCGCGAAAGTCATCGCCATGAGTTGACTCTTGTCGCCCAACTCGGCGACGAAGATCACGCCGGTGCTGAGCAGCAGGGCGTACCAAAAACCATCCATGAATCCCTCTCTCACCCCAGCCGAAAGAGCCATGTGCGGACCAATTTCGGCCAGGCATGTCTGCTTGGCCGAAAGTCTCGTCCGCCCGGTGAGGGCCTGCCGCGCCGGGCCCGGGGGGCCAGCATGTCGACGGGGCTGTTGGGGACTACTCCCTTTCGCGTCGCCCAACCTAGCACCGACCATGCGGCCTGTCAGCAGCACGGGCGGGTGCTATTGCGCGCCCACCGGCATCAGAGTTGGGCGAGATAAAGCTGCGCGGTCATCTCGGCCAGTTCCGGCATGGGGATCGGTTGCGTCATCGTCGACAGCACGATGTGGCCGCGGTTCATCGGCGCGGCGCAGACGTGTCCACCTTCCGACCGGTCGCCGCACACCACGTCGTCGAACTGCCGGAGTCCGGAGCCGGTGAACGGCTGCGCGTCATTGCTGTATCGGGCCCTGGCAAAGACTCTGAGATCGCCCTTGGCCCACAGCGCGGAAGCGACGACTCCATGGTCATCCGGGCGCTTGTTCTCGCCGCCGGAGCGCTGCCAACCGGGAAAATCAACCGTCAGGTCGGCCCGTCCCACGTCCGCGCGATCGGGCCGTTCGAAACCCGGAATCCAGGTTGACCGGGCGATGCTCAGACGTTCCTGGGTGCGCTGGTATTGGGCATAGGACGCCCCGGCGACCACCAGGACGACCACGAGCACCAGCATTTGCAGCAGCCGGGGCATGGCCTGGTTCAGCCGGGTGCGCGGTGTGTCCTCGTCGGCGTACAAGGACGCTGGGGCAAGCACGCCGGGCTTGTTTCCGGGGCTCTTCTTCGGGTCCTGGGGTGTGCGTTGGGCTAGGCGTCGGAGCTCGGCGCGCTGGCGCGTCACGTGATCGGAGATGCGATGGTCGGCGCCCTGGTCGTTGACCGAAGGCTCAACCGCATCGCCGTACACCTCCCACGTCGTGGGTTCCGGGGTGGGCGTTTGCGGCGGACCTTGGGCGTACACATCCCAGGAATCTGGCTGCTGCTCGGTCACGGTGCCAGCCTAGGTCGGATGCGGGGGCAGACTTGGTGTGCGTACCCATGACCGCGCCAGCGGAACTGCTCGAGGAGTCCTCATGTCCGTGTCAGCCGATGTTCATGCCCGTTCGCCGTGGGTCGACGGGACGCTCGCTGCATTGGTGGGGCTGGGATATGGGTTGGCCCTGTTCAACTCCCCGACCACGTGGTTGATCGCGGTGGTGCTGTTGATCCTGGCCGCTGCGTTCTATGCGTTCCTCGTGTTCCGCTTCGTGCGAGTGGGTGACACGCGGCAGGATCCGTCGGCCCAGCGTGCCCATGGCATCCGCGTGATTGCCCTGTTCGGGTTGGCTTTCTGGCTGACCCGGATTGACCCGGGGGAGCAGTGGCGTTTGCTGTACGCCGTCGGCGGCGGTCTGCTGATCGGCATCGGTGGCTTCCTGGTGCTGCGGCTGGAGGAGCGGGCGCGGCGACGAGCGTCTGGGTCTGGTGTGTCGGGCGGATCGAAAGTGTCAGAGGGGGATGACAGGATCGAGCCATGATCGCAATCACCGTGAAGTTCGTTGTGAAGGACGAGTTCGTCGACGAGTGGCCGAGCCTCGTGGCCGAGTTCACCGAGGCGAGCCGCGCCGAGCCGGGCAACCTCTGGTTTGACTGGTCCCGCAGCCTCGAAGAGTCCAACACGTTCGTGCTGATCGAGGCATTCACTGATGACGGTGCCTCCCCGCACGTGACGTCCGAGCATTTCGCCAAGGCGATGGGGGAGGGCGGTCTGGGGCAATATCTGGTGGCCCGACCCAAGATCGTGTCGGTCCAGGCCCCCGGTGATGATTGGTCGGAGTTGGGCGAGATCCAGATGTGAGGTTGGCCCAGCGGCCGTTATTTAATACACTTCTTCCGTGATTAATAAACCGCCGAAGGGCCGACTGCTGTTGCTGCTGCCGTGTGGGGTGGCGTTGCTGCTGGGGCTCGACGCCGGTTTGCTCCTGTTGGGCCTGCCGGCGCCGCTCACCTTGGAGCGCCTGCCCGACGTGCACGGCATGCTGATGACGATCGGTTTCGTCGGGGCCCTGATCGCGTTGGAGCGTGCGGTGGCGCGCGGCGGGGGATGGGCGTACGCAGGGCCGGTCGCCATGGCCGTTGGTGCTCTGCTCACCCTGTCGCCGGCACCGCTGTGGGTCGGCGGCGTCCTGATGCTGTTCGGCACGGTCGTGCTGTTGGTGACGTATTACCCTTTGTGGCAGCGCAACCACGACCCGGCCGTCGCCATCCAGGTGCTCGGTGCCTTCCTGGCGGTCGGGGCCACTGCGCTGTGGGCGCGCGGAGTGGCGATGCCCATGGTGGTGCCGTGGCTCACCGGCTTCTTCGTGCTGACGATCGCCGGTGAACGGGTGGAGCTCGCCCGGGTGGGGCAGTTGTTCGACGCGCCCGAGGTGCGGGCCGCTCGGGAGAACCAGGCGCTGGTGCTGTCAATGGGGCTGGTGCTGGTCATCGCGCTCGCGACCATCTGGCCGCAGTGGGGCCTGCCGGCGTTCGGGGTCGCCCTGCTCCTGGTCGCCATCGTGTTCGCCTGGCGGGATGTCGCACGGCGCACGATCAAGTCGACCGGACTGCCACGGTTCAGCGCGGCGGGTCTGCTGGCGGCATATTTCTGGTTGATCGTCGCCGGCCTGCTCTGGCTGCGGCCGGCGCTGGAGGGATATCGCTATGACGCCGTCCTGCACGCCACCTTCCTCGGGTTCGTGATGTCGATGGTGCTCGCACACG
>JAUNUL010000174.1 GCA_030538175.1 Propionibacteriaceae bacterium
AAAGGAGTCGCAGCGCAGCGGAGACGACGACGCGAGGAACGAGGAGCGACCGATCCGGCGCGGTAGCGCCGCAGACAAGACCGCGAGGAACGAGGAGCGACCGATCGCGGCGCGGTAGCGCCGCAGACAACACGAGGAGCCCACTGTGGCCCGCGGGCTGCGCCTGCCGCGCATTAGCCTGGGCAGTGATGGAACTCCTCATGAATCCCTGGTTCATGCTGATCCTGTCGCTCGCGATCAGCGCATGGTTTATCTGGCGGGTACGCGTCCTGTGGTCCCGACGCACCGCCACCCACCGCGTCCCCGCCCGGATTCTGGCAATTCACGATCGCGAAGACTGGGCCAACCCCGCCACGGTCGTCTTCGATCTGCACGGCCGGGAACACAAGACGGAAGTCAAGGTGGTCAATGGCAGGGTCGGCGCCACCACGACGGTGCTCGTGGACCCCGACCGTCCCGACTTCGCGTTCACCCGCCACGAGCCGCCGACCCGCGTCGGCACCGGGGTCGTCGGCGTCGTGGTACTCGTGCTGTGGGGGCTGACGTGGTACGCCGGCGAGGTCAGCCAGGGCCGGTCGATCCCCTGGCTCGATGGCGTTATCGAGGAATCTCTCGTCGTGGGCGAGGCGGGCTGGGGTGCCTTCTCCGGCCTCGTGCTCCTCGGCGGAGCACTCTCGCTGGGCGGGGTGCTTTTCTGGCAGGGCTGGCGAAAGTACCGTCGATACCGGGCGGCCGCGATGCTCGTCGGGGTAGCCCTGCTGCTCTTCTGTGGCCTCATGGTCATGGAGTTCCTGGGTGAAACCGAGTCCGTGCTCCACAGGGCGATGGTCGCCGGTGTGATCAGCACCGGCCTTGGCGGCATCACCCTGTTCCTGGCCCAAGGCGCGGTGAGCACGTGGCGTGCGAACAAGCGTGTCTTCGCCGTAGTGCTGGCCGCGTTGGCCCTGGTCGCAGCCATCCTCGCGGTGGGCGCGCTGCTTGCCCAAGTCGGCTGACTCGATCGCACCAAGCACGGCCTCGAAGCGAGCAGCTCACCAATGAGCCGGGTCGGCGAACCCTGCCCGTGCAATGCTGACCGCGGTTCAGCCACCACACCCCCAACTCCCAGGAGCTCAACCATGGAAGCAATTTCTCGCCGACGCTGCTTCGCACTCGGAGCAACCTTGCTCGCCGGCGCCGCCCTGTCCACCGTGACCACCGAGCACGCTGAGGCCGCCTATCCGCGGTACGGCTTGACCGCCGAACAGTGGCAGGTCATCCAGAAAGTCATGCGCCACACAGAAGGCCGATATACTGGCGCGATCGACGGCGATCCCGGCCCGGAAACCTGGAAGGCGGTCCAGCGATGGCTTCGCCGCTTCAGCTGGGATCCCGGACCCATCGACGGCATTCCCGGCTATCGGACCTGGCGGTCCCTGCAGCATCACATGCGCTTCTGGTACCCCTACACCCCAGATGGTGTGTTCGGTCCCCGGACCGCGCGTGCCCTCCGAAATTGGGCGGAATCTCTGCGCTGATTCGGCACCGGGAGATCGCAACTCCCGGAAAGCCTCGCCTCACCCACTGACCGGGGCGTACGCCGCAGGCAGCGCAACACCCGCCTCGACGTCGGCCCCGGTCAGCGGGTCGGGAAGTTCCCCCAACCGATCAGGTGGGATCACCCGGGAGCGGGTGAGGAACCGCTGGCCGGTCGGGGCCTCGAGTGAGAACCCGGCCCCGCGCCCGGGCACGACGTCGATGATCAACTGGGTGTGGGACCACGCGGCGTACTGACTGCCGGAAATCCACACCGGGACAACCGGCACGTCCCCGCCCACGTCAACCCGCCCCAACAAGACGTCCCGGTCACCGATGACGAAATCCCCGTCGGGATAACACATCGGCGCCGACCCATCACAGCAGCCACCGGACTGGTGGAACATCAGCGGCCCATGGTCGCCGTGCAGCCGGCGCAACAACTCCGCGGCCGTCTCGGTGACCAGGGCCCGCGTCCCCCACTCATCCCTCGGCCCCTCATCCCTCGAAGATGCGGCGGACATCAGAAGAACCCCAGGGCGTCCTCGGAATACGAGACCAACATGTTCTTCGTCTGCTGATAGTGGCTGAGCATCATGTGGTGGTTCTCCCGCCCGATGCCGGACTGCTTGTACCCACCGAAGGCCGCGTGCGCGGGATACGCGTGGTAGTTGTTGCACCACACCCGCCCCGCCTGGATCGTGCGCGCGGCCCGCTGCACGGTGTTGATGTTCCGCGACCAGACGCCGGCACCGAGGCCATAGAGCGTGTCGTTGGCGATCTGCATCGCTTCGTCGAAACCGGTGAACTTGGTCACCGCCACGACCGGGCCGAAGATCTCTTCCTGGAAGATCCGCATCGAGTTGTCGCCGGCGAAGACCGTGGGCTGCACATAGAAGCCACCGGCCAGCGGCCCGTCGAGGTGGGCCTGTTCCCCACCGATCAGCACCTTCGCGCCCTCGTCCTGCCCGATCTGGAGATAGGACAGGATCTTCTGCAGCTGGTCGTTGCTGGCCTGTGCGCCGACCTGGGTGTCGGTGTCGAACGGGTCACCCATCGTGATCTTCTTGACCCGCTCCAGCGCGAGCTCCATGAACTCGTCATAGATCCGCGAGGCCACCAGCGCCCGCGACGGACACGTGCAGACCTCGCCGGAGTTGAACGCGAACAGCGCGAACCCCTCCAACGCCTTGTTGCGGAAGGCGTCGTGGGCGTCCATGACATCGGAGAAGAAGATGTTGGGGCTCTTGCCGCCGAGCTCGAGGGTGACGGGGATGAGGTTCTGCGAGGCGTACTGCATGATCAGCCGACCCGTGGTCGTCTCGCCGGTGAACGCGATCTTGCGGATTCGGTCACTCGAGGCGAGGGGACGGCCGGCCTCCGCGCCGAACCCGTTGACGATGTTGACCACACCCGGCGGCAGCAGGTCACCGATGATCTTGAACAGTTCCAGGATCGACACCGGGGTCTGTTCGGCCGGCTTGAGCACGACACAGTTGCCCGCCGCGAGCGCCGGGGCGAGCTTCCAGACCGCCATCAAAATGGGAAAGTTCCAGGGAATGATCTGACCGACCACGCCGAGGGGTTCGTGGAAGTGGTACGCCACCGTGGTCGCGTCGATCTGGGAGATCGTGCCCTCCTGGGCGCGGATCGCCCCGGCGAAATAGCGGAAGTGGTCGATCGCGAGCGGGATGTCGGCGTTGAGCGGTTCGCGGATGCCCTTGCCATTGTCCCAGGTCTCGATGACCGCGATCTTCTCGAGGTTCTCCTCCATGCGGTCGGCGATCTTGTTGAGGATGATCGCGCGCTCGGTGGGTGAGGTGGCATTCCAGGCGGGGGCGGCCGCGTGGGCGGCGTCGAGGGCCGCCTCGATGTCCTCGGCGGTGCCCTGGGCGACCTCGCAATAGACCTGACCGGTGACGGGCGAGGGGTTCTCGAAATATTGCCCCTTCACCGGGGGCACGAACTCGTTGTTGATCCAGTGGTCATAGCGGCTCTGCAGCTCAACGATCGCGTCATCGCTGCCAGGGTGGGCATAAACAGGCATGGGGCTCCCCGTCGCATCACACCGAGGGGCTCCGTTGCGGCCTCGGCTGGGTCTGAGTTGCATCCAAGTATGTGCTACGTGCTGCACGACCATCGGTGGGGTTGGCCACAAGCACGATTCCGGCTGATCCGAGGCGCTAAACCCTGCCTCTTGGCACGATCCCCTGCGGGAATCCAGGGCACATGGGACACTTGGTTGAAATTGCAACTATTCGGGGGAGTGGGCGTGAAACAACCGTTGCTGGGAATCACGGCGACCATCGGAATCATGGTCATCTCGTTCGCGACGATCTTCGCGCTCGGGCCGGAACTGTTCATGAACTGGGCGTCGTTCGCACTGATGGGCGCGATCCCGTTCGCGATCGTGGTCGGCGCGTTCTGGCAGGGCCGGGAGCCCTCCGCCATCGCGAAACTGGCCCAGCCGGCGCGGGGGTTGGCGTACTTGGTCCTCGCCGCCATCGTGGCCGCAATCGTGTCCGTGATCCATTGGGCCACCCGTGGCGGAGCACTCGAGGGCAACCCCGTGCCGATGGCTGTGATGACGATCATCACGTCGGTCGTCACCACGTTCTTCCTGGTGATCGTGTGGGGCGGCTGGCCGTTCTCGCTGATCCGCAACAAGCTCGTCGCCGGCCTGGCACTCCTGGTGGGGGCGTACGTCATCAACGCCCTGATCTTCCAGTTGATGAACTTCTCGTTCGCCGCGGGCGCGCCCTTCTATTCGGACGCGCTCGAACCGGGTGGCCCGATCAGCGCCTGGACGGTCGTCGTGGTGATGGTCACCGCCCTGTCGTTCATGTTCCTGACCCTGCACTTCCAAGGCGGGAAGCCGTTCACGAACATCAAGTCCGACCCACTGCGCGGCATCGTCTGGACCCTGACCAGCTTCGTGGTGGGCTATCTGGTGTTCCTGTTGGGTACACAGGTCTTCGGCATGGAGGCACCGACCTTCATGGTGCAGGTGTCGATCCCGTTCCTGTTCGGTTCGATCGTGATGCTGAACATGCTGGGCGGCTCGGTCACCGCGAAGATGTCCCCGGTCGTCGGCGGCATCGTCAGCGTGATCCTCGCGGCCATCGTCGGCAAGCTGCTGGCGTTCGGCTATTCAGCCCTGATGCCGCTGGTGAGCGGTGACATTCCGGCCGGCCCGGCGGGTGACTTCGCCGCTGAACTGTGGCTGGCGAACGCGCTGCTGGCCGTCACCTTCCCGTTCCTGGCCTTCTTCGGCGACTTCTTCGGGATGTGGCCTCTGGTCAAGGAAAAGGCCGACGCTCAGGCTGAACCGGCCGCGTCCGCGGTCGAGCCCGTCTGACCCGAACCGAAACTCCACAGAGCATCCGGCCAGGTGCACTATCCACGCCGCCGGGCGCTCTGTGCATTTTCGGACGCCCATTCCGGGGAGCTAGCCGAGGAGCGAAAGATCGAGGCCGTTGTCGTGCTCGTCGAGGACGAAGATCGTCTGGCTGTTCGTGACGTGCGGCATCATCTGCAGCTGACCGAGCAGGACATCACGCAACCCGCGGATGTCGGCGACCCGCACCAGGAGGGCAAAATCGAACTGGCCGCTGGTCAACAACACCCGCTCCACCCCTGGCAGGCCGCCGAGCTCGGCGACGCTGTCAGCCCAGGTGCGCTGGCGTACGTTCACCAGGACGATCGCCGCCACCCCGAGCCCGACAACGTCCGGGTCGATCACCGCGGAATAGCCCTTGATCGCGCCACTGCTTTTCAGCCGGTCCAGCCGCGCATACGCTGTCGCCCGCGACACGTTCAGCCTGGTCGCGAGCTCGTTCACCGATAGGCGCCCATCGGCCTGCAGTTCCCGCAGGATCCGTCGGTCCACATCGTCCAGAGCAATTCGTCTTGTCGACACGGGGTCCTCCTTGACCGATCCGGACACTTTGGCGCGAATGACTGAGAAGACTGCTCCCCTGTCCGGACTTGATCCGACCATCCTTACATTTTGTGTGGCGCACGTCACACTCGATACATGAGCACTGTTGCTGAGCACCGGCCCGCGGCGTACGACGTCTCCCTGCCCGCGGACCATCCCGGCGCCAGCGACCCCGCCTATCGGGCCCGCCGCGACGCGATCGCCCGGGTGGGCGCGGCGCACGTGCCGGGAACGCCGATAGCCGACGTGACCTACATGCCCGAGGAGCACGCGGTCTGGGCCGGGGTCCAGGCCGAGCTCGGCGAACTCCACCGCACCCGCGCGTGCCGGGCGTACCTTCGCGGTGCCCACGCCCTCGTCCTGCCCACCGATCGCGTACCGCAACTGCGGGAGGTCGACGAGCGCGTCCACGCGCTGACCGGGTTCCACATCGACCCCGTCCCCGGGCTGGTCGATACGCGCACCTTCTATGGTGCGCTGGCGGATCGGCGGTTCCTGTCGACGCAGTACGTCCGCCACCATTCCGTCCCGCACTACACGCCCGAGCCCGACATCATCCACGAGATCATCGGGCACGCGAACATGCTCGCCGACCCGGAGTTGGCCGATCTCTATCAGGCCGCTGGGGAGGCCTCGCGCCGTGCCGAGAGCGACGATGCGCTGCAGTTCTTCTCGCGGATTTTCTGGTTCACCCTCGAGTTCGGCGTCGTGAACGAGGACGGGCAGCCCAAGGCGTTCGGCGCCGGGATCCTGTCGTCGTTCGGGGAGTTGCACTCGTACGCCGACCCCGCCCTGGTCACCCACCGCCCGTTCGATCTGGTCGCGATGGGGTCGATGGCGTACGACATCACCCGCTATCAGCCCGTGTTGTTCCGCGCCGAGTCGACCGCCCGCCTGCTCGATGACCTGCACCGCTTCTTCGCGACCTATGACGACG
>JAUNUL010000175.1 GCA_030538175.1 Propionibacteriaceae bacterium
ATGGGCTCACGGTCTGACCAGCCCCTGGGAAAAGCAGGACCCCCAGCCCCACCGCCGAGAACCACAGAACCTTTCGGGTGACTCCCTCGTCCAAGAGGATGTGGATATGGCGGAAAACCCTTGGGCCATCGAGATCGACGGCCTGACCAAACGTTTCGACAGCCTCCGTGGCCAGCGGCTCGCGGTGGACGGCCTCAGCATGCGGGTGCCCCGCGTGGGCGTCCACGGTTTCCTGGGACCCAATGGCTCAGGCAAATCAACGACGATCCGCATGTTGCTGGGCCTGGTCCGACCGACGGCGGGCACCATGCGCATCCTCGGCACTCCCGTGCCCAAGCAACTGCCCGACGTCATCAGTCAGGTCGGGGCGATCGTCGAACGTCCGCGCTTCTTCCCCGAGTTCAGCGCCCGCAAGAACCTCCAGTTGCTGGCCCGTTCGATCGGCGTCCCGGCCCGTGTGGTCGAGGAAGTCCTCGAGTTGGTGCAGTTGTCGGATCGGGCCGATGACGGGTACGCGAAGTTCTCGCTCGGGATGAAGCAGCGCCTCGCCGTGGCGGCCACCCTGTTGAAGGACCCCGCCGTGGTGATCTTTGATGAGCCCACCAACGGGCTGGACCCGAGCGGGATCCGCGAAATGCGCCAGATGATGCGTACGCTCGCCGACCGCGGCAAGGCCGTCCTCGTCTCGACCCACCTCATCGGCGAACTCGAGCAGGTCGTCGACTCGGTGACGATCATTCGTTCCGGCCGGACGGTGGCCGAGGGCATGCTCGACGAGATCCTCGGCTCCCGACAGGTGCTGCATGTGTGGGTGGACGAGCCAGAGCGGGCGGCGGCCGTGCTGACCGCCCAGGGTTGGTCGGTCGACCAGCGCCCCAAGCACCTCGAGGTGACCGGGGACTGGCCGGGCAGCGTACTGAACCGTCAACTCGCCGATCACGACCTGTGGCCGAGCGCGATCCACCCCCAACGCGGTTCCCTCGAACAACGCTTTCTGCAGCTGACCGGCGCCCCGGTCGTCCCGCACGCCCAGCTCACCCCTGACCTCCGGAGGATCGCATGACCACCCTGCTCGTCCCTGAACTCCAGCGCTATCTCACCCGGCGGGTCACCTGGATCACCGGTCTCGTCGCCGCATCCCTCTTCGGGGTGATTGCCCTGTTCGCCGGAGCCCAGTCGAGTGGGCCCAGGGTCCGGCTCTCGGACTTCGGGCCCTCGATGATCGTCCTTGCCGTGATGCTCGTCAGCGCCTGGAGCTTCTTCACCGCCGCCTCCGCGATCGGTTCGGAACAGAGTTCGGGAGCCCTCGGCACCTGGCTGACATTCAACCCACGCCGCTGGCCGGTCTTCACCGCGAAGCTGCTCAGCGTGACGCTGCCCGCTGCGGTCGCCGGTCTGGCCGCCTTGCTCGTGGCGTTCGGCTGGTCGCTGCTGATCAGCTCCTATAGCCCGCCGAGCGCCGTTGTCGGAATGTTCGGCATGGTCATCCGTGGAACGCTCGTGGTGGTCAGCATCGCAGCGTTGGGCTTCGTCCTGGCGGTGATCACGCGCAGCACGCTCGGCGCGCTCGGTGTGCTGGTGGGATGGCTTGTGCTGTTTGTCTTCCAGGTCGCGATCACCTCGATGATGGGGGCCTATTCCCAGTGGATCGGCCTGGAGCGGGCGTTGGCTGAGTTCCTGCTCAACCAGGAATATGTGCGCTATGGCGAGATCCACAGCAACCCCTGGGTCGTGGGTGGCGCGGGACTGATCTGGTTCGCTTTCGTCGCCGCCGTCGTCATCTTCGCCGGTTGGTTGTTCGCCCGACGTGACGTCGACTGAGGCTGCAGCCTGACGCCCGGGGCTCCTGCCCGTTGGCGCCCCGGGGCGAGGCTGGATCCAAGGCGTAGGATGGCCGAGTGACTGTTTCTCCTGAAGGCCGCAAGCTGCTTCGCGTGGAGGTCCGCAACGCTGCGACCCCGATCGAAAAGAAGCCCTCGTGGATCAAGACGACCGCCAAGATGGGACCTGACTATCGGGACCTCAAGCGCCTGGTCAAGGACGAGAGCCTCCACACGGTGTGCCAGGAGGCAGGATGTCCCAACATCTTCGAGTGTTGGGAGGACCGTGAGGCGACGTTCCTGATCGGTGGCGACTCCTGCACTCGGCGCTGTGACTTCTGCCAGATCGAGTCGAAGAAGCCGACCGAGTACGACACCGCTGAGCCGATGCGGGTGGCCGAATCGGTGCAGAAGATGGGGCTGCGATACGCGACGATCACCGGTGTGTGCCGTGACGACCTGCCGGACGAGGGTGCCTGGCTCTATGCCGAGACCATCCGCAAGGTCCACGAGCTCAATCCCGGTGTCGGCGTCGAGATGCTGGCGCCCGACTTCTCCGGGAAGAAGGAGTTCCTCGACCAGGTTTTCGAGACCCGACCCGAGGTCTTCGCCCACAACGTCGAGACGGTCCCGCGGATCTTCAAGCGCATCCGTCCGGGATTCCGTTATGACCGCTCCCTGCAGGTGCTCACCGATTCCCGCGCTGCGGGCCTGGTTACCAAGTCCAACCTGATTCTGGGCATGGGTGAAACCCGGGAGGAGATCGAGTTGGCGTTGCGGGAGCTTTATGACGCCGGTGCCGAGATCATCACGATCACCCAATATCTGCGCCCCACTCCCCAACACCACCCGATCGATCGCTGGGTGACCCCGCAGGAGTTCGACGAGTTGGCGGTGCTGGCCAAGGAGATCGGCTATCCCGGTGTGATGAGCGGTCCCCTGGTCAGGTCGAGCTATCGCGCCGGACGTCTCTATCGTGAGGCCATGGCGGCGCGGGAAGCAGTTCCCACAGCCACCACCTGAGCGCCCACGACGACACAGAGAAAGCAGCAATGGCAGAGAATCTGACGCCGAAACAGGCATATGCCAAGGCGGTGGCCGAGCAGAAGGCCGCAAAGAAGGCGGCCAAGGAGGCCCGCAAGAACTCCAAGGACCCCAACCAGATGGGGCGGTTCCGCCAGATCTGGGAGTCCTACAAGCTCACCGCTGAGTTCGACAAGTCACTGACGCCCCTGACGATTCTCTGTTTCGTCGTTCCGATCGTGATCGTGGTCGTGATCGGCCTGGTCACCAAGGCCGCTTGGATCACCTGGATCATGATGATCCTGACAGGTCTCATGGCTGGGCTGCTGCTGGCGATGCTGCTGCTGATCCGCAAGACCAAGAAGGCGACCTATCAGAAGTACGCCGGTGAGGTCGGCTCGGCCGAGGTGGCCCTGCAGATGCTCGGCAACAAATGGGTCCACGATCCCGTGATCGCCGCGACCAAGCACAAGGACGTGGTCCATCGGGCCGTCGGCCCCGCCGGGATCGTGCTCGTCTCAGAGGGTGACCCCAACCGGGCCCGGCAGTTGCTCCTCACCGAGCAGCGCAAGCATGAGAAGTTCATCAGCAACGTGGTGGTGCATTCAATCCAGATGGGCGACAAGGACGGTCAGGTCCCGCTCAAGGATCTGGAGAAGCACGTCCGCAAGCTCCCCAAGACGCTGCAGCCGCATCAGGTGACCGATGTGCGCAACCGGCTGCGTGCCATCGATGCTGTGCGGCCCAAGGTGCCGATCCCCAAGGGACCGGTCCCGACCTCAATGAAGGGGATGCGCAAAGGCATGCGCGGGCGCTGATCACAAACGGGCGGAGAGACATCTCCGCCCGTTTTCTGATTCCGGGGCCGGCTGACAGCATTCCCCGTTGGTCGACCGGCCAGCTCCATCCGAAACGGCATAATCTGCATCCCAATGGGGCGTGGTTGGGCATCACCCCTTGTCGCGTCACCTCAGATTGTTTTCCGCTGCAGCTTTTGCTCGGTCTCAGGAGTTCCGGTGCTGGTTGTCATGGTCCTGGGCGTGATCGCCGGGACGGCTTTGCCCCTGCAAACCAACGTCAACACCCGCCTGCGCCAGACGGTGGGCTCCCCGTTCCTGGCGACGTTCCTGTCCTTCAGCATCGGCACGCTCAGCTTGCTGGTGGCTACGCTGGTCATGGATGGACGGTTGCCCGGTCCGTCGGCCGCTGCCGGCACACCTGCCTGGCTCTGGATCGGCGGCGTCTTCGGAATCATCGTCCTCACGGCCAACCTGTTCATGTTTCCGCGCCTGGGCGCGGTGCAGACCGCTGTGCTGCCGGTGACGGGTCAGGTGCTCATGGGCCTGCTCATCGATCACTTCGGTTGGTTCCGCACTGAGCAGGTGGACCTTGGCCTGACCCGCGGGCTCGGCGGTCTGCTGGTCCTGGTGGGAGTGTTCGGCGCCATTGGCGCAGCCGACCGCGTGTTCGGCCGTGCGGGCGGTGCCCCCACCGGATCGAGCCACGGCGCGAGTGCCTGGCTGTGGCGCTTGGTCGGCATCGGCTGTGGCGCGCTGATGGCCTCGCAGACCGCCATCAATGGGCGGCTTGGCGTGGCGCTCGGGTCGGCCATCGCGGCGACGCTGATCTCGTTCGCGGTCGGGGTGGTGGCCCTGTTGATCATCCTGCTTGTCACGCGGACGCCGTGGCGTTGGCTGCGCGTCGACGAGCGGCCGAACCCGTGGTGGATGTGGACCGGCGGGGTGCTGGGTGCGGCGTTCGTGTTCGCCAATGCCCTGCTCCAACCGATCCTCGGCACGGGCCTCACTGTCATGCTCATCCTGCTCGGGATGATGCTCGGCAGCCTGGCCATCGACGCGCTCGGCCTGTTGGGTGCCCGCCGCAAACGGGTGACGCTGTTCCAGGCCATCGGTCTGGTGCTGATGATCGCCGGCGTCGGGCTGATCCGACTGGTCTGAGCACCGCCCCTGGTCTGAACGCACCCCTGGCAAGAGCACACCCGCTCCTGGCTTGAACCCGCCGCGGCCGAAATCACGCGGCCAGGACGCTGCTCGTCTGCGCCGGCGAGGCGGCGAGGAGGGCCGCGTACCGTCCGTTGAGGGCGACCAGCTCCTCATGCGTGCCCTGCTCGGCGATCCGGCCCTGATGGAGGACGACGATGCGGTCGGCATGGCGTACGGTCGAAAGCCGGTGCGCGATCGTGACGACCGTGCGACCCCGACCGACCCGATCCAGGGCGGTCTGGACATGTGCCTCTGTCCTGGTGTCGAGGGCGCTGGTGGCCTCGTCGAGCACGAGCACCTTGGGATCCCGCAGCAGAGTCCGGGCGAGCGCCAGGCGCTGCTGCTCCCCACCGGAGAACCGATGCCCGCGGGCGCCGACCATGGTGTCGTACCCATCCGGCAGGCCCGTGATCAGCTCGTGGATCTGGGCGTCCCGGGCGGCCTGCTCGATCTCGGCATCGGTGGCATCGGGCTTGGCGAACCGCAGGTTCTCGCGGACGCTGGCGTGCAGAAGGTACGTCTCCTGGGAGACCACCCCCACCACGGCAGCCCGCTCGACGGCCGGCAGATCCCGCAGATCGATGCCATCGAGGGTGACGCGTCCCCGGTCGGGATCATCCAGCCGGGCGAGGAGGGAGGCGAGAGTCGACTTGCCCGAACCCGTCGCACCGACCACGGCGACCGTGGTCCCCGCACCGATGGTGAGGTCGATGTCGGTGAGCGCGTCACGTTCGGCTCCCGGATAGCGATAGGTCACCGCATCCAGCCGCAGGTCACCGCGGGCGGTGTGCGGATCGAGGTGGACGGCCGTGGCCGGATCGGGCTCGGCCACGTCGACGGGCAGATCCAAGTATTCGAAGATCCGGCTGAACAGCGCCATCGATGCCGTGACCTGCACGCCGATCGACAGCAGCCCCATGACGGGGCGGAAGATGCCCGCCTGGAGTGCGACGAAGGCGACCAGCGTACCGATCGAGATCCCAGCACCCGTCACGGGAAGTCCCGCGACCAGATAGAGCGCGGCAGGGACGATGGCGAAGACGATCCCCATCGTGGCTGTACGCCAGCGTCCGGCGATCTGAGCCGCGACCTCGAGGTCCAGCAAGCCGTTGCTGGAGGCCGTGAACCGGGCACCGAGCTGTTCGCTGGCGCCCAGGATCTTGCTCAGCCGGGCACCGCTGACCGACAGCGACTCCTCCACCTGGCCGTGGAGTTCGGCGAGCGCGCGCTGCCGCTTGTCGGTGGCGTCGCGGCGAAGTCGCGCGACGGATCGCATGACGATGACGGCCGGCGGGATCACGATGAGGGAGAGCAGAGCCAGCGTCGGGCTGAGCGCGAGCATGGCGATCAGGGTGCCGACGACGGTGGCGATGTTGCCGGCCAGCGAGGTCGCCGTGGTGGTGACCACGCCCTGCAGGCCGGAGATGTCCTGGGTCAGCCGGGACTGCACCTCACCGGAGCGGGTGCGGGTGAAGAAGCCGAGCGGCTGGCGTTGGAGGTGGGTGAAGAGGTCGG
>JAUNUL010000176.1 GCA_030538175.1 Propionibacteriaceae bacterium
GGCGGGGCGAGTCGGACGCGATCGGTTATCTGACCAGCAACTTCCGGTTGCCGCTAACACATTCGCCCCGCCTTTCGCTCGTTCGAAAGGCGGTCCCGTGGACCCACTCACCACGATCAACACCCGGCACACCCCGCAGTCAGAGCAGGCCGACGCACGCCAGCAGAAGAACGCTGCCGGCGGGTATGCCTTCACTGTCGACGATCTGACCCGGTTGAAGCGCTTCCTGACCCTCGGCACGGATGGCGGCACCTACTACGCCACGGCACGGGACCTCACCAAGGACAACGCGCACGCGGTCGTCCGGCTGCTGGCGTACGAACCCCGGCTCCTGATCGACACCATCGTGGACGTGTCCGTTCGCGGCGCTGCCCCGAAGCAGAACCCGGCGATCTTCGCCCTGGCCATCGCCGCGTCGCATGGGGACGAGCAGGCGTACGCGCTGGCCCAGGTGCCGAAGGTGTGCCGGACCGGAACGCACCTGTTCCTGTTCGCACGCTATGTCGAGCAGTTCCGCGGCTGGGGGCGGGCGCTGCGTCGGGCGGTTGGCGAGTGGTATCTGGACAAGACCCCGGACCAGGCGGCCTTCCAGGCGGTGAAGTATCGCCAGCGCGAGGGCTGGTCCCACCGCGACCTGCTGCGGCTGGCGCACCCGGCGACCCTCGACCCGGCCATGCGGGCCACGTTCGACTGGATCGTCCGGAACAGCGTTTCGGATGAGGCCCCGGCGATCATCCAGGCATTCACCCGGGCCCACGAGCCCGGAGCGGATGTGGCCGCGATCGTGCGCGACTCGGACCTGTCGTGGGAGATGTTGCCCGACGCCGCCTTGGGCGAGCCGGCCGTGTGGGAGGCGCTGCTGGACCGCGGGATGCCGCAGACCGCGCTCATGCGGCAGTTGCCGCGGCTCACCCGGCTGGGGCTGCTGCCCCGGACCGGTGGCCGCACGGCAGAGATCGCGGCACGTCTGGCGGACTCCGAGCGACTCCACAAGGCGCGCGTCCATCCGGTGAATGTCCTGATCGCGCAGCGGACGTACGCCGCCGGGAGGTCGACCCGTGGCGAGTCGGTGTGGGCTCCGACGCGGCAGATCGTCGACGCCCTGGATGCGGCGTTCTATCACGCGTTCGGGGCGGTGGAGCCCGCGGGCAAGCGCACCATGCTGGCCCTGGACGTGTCCGGGTCGATGGTGTCGCCCATCTCCGGGCTGCCGATCTCGTGCCGGGAGGCGTCGGCGGCGCTCGCCCTGGTGCAGATGGCCACCGAGCCCGAGTGCGATGTGGTCGGGTTCACCTCAGCGAACTGGGCGTGGGAGAGCTCGCTTACCCCGCTGTCGATCAGCCCTCGTCAGCGGCTGGACGACGCGATCCGGACCGTGGCCGACCTGCCGTTCGGTGGGACCGACTGCGCGCTTCCGGTGCTGCATGCCTTGAAGCACCGGCAGGAAGTCGACACGTTCGTGATCTATACCGACAACGAGACGTGGGCCGGGACGACGCATCCGCATCAGGCACTCGTGGAGTACCGGGAGAAGATGGGGATCCCCGCCCGAATGATCGTGGTTGGCATGACGGCCACCGAGTGCAGCATCGCCGACCCGTCCGACCCCGGGATGCTGGATGTGGCGGGCTTCGATTCGGCCGTGCCGAACCTGATCGCGGACTTCTCCCGCGGCTTCTGATTCGCCGGCTGCTCGCGTGGAATCTGACTGGTGCCGTTGCCCCACCGGTCCTCCACGCGAGCCGCTGCAGCGGTGTGTCAGCTGGAGCGTTGCCGAGGGGCTCCTTCCATCACCTGTTGCAGGAGCGTGACCGTTTCGTCCGTGAGATCCACGTTGAGCCTTCGGGCGCTGCGGACAAGGCGGAGAGCCAGGCGTTCGACCTCGCTCTGATTGCCTGCGCGGTATTCGGTGAGGACGCGGGCAGCCAGCAACCGTTCATCCTCAGGCGCGGCGACCAGAGCCCGATTGATGGCCCACCGGGCTTCGTCAAGGTCTCCGCGCTCCAGCGCCTTCTCACACAACACGAGCCCCACGTCTCGGACCAGCGACGAAATGTCTGTCCGAAGCTCTTCCGCCCAGTGCCATTGACCGGGGGCGGCGTCAGCCAGGGGCGCACCACGAACAAGCTCCAGCACAGCCCGCAAATTCGTGTCCGTGGTTCGGCTCACCCCACCAATGGTGAGCAACTGAATACGGTTCCAGTCGGAGGTGACGGCCGGGTGGAGCTGGATCCGGCCCGAGTAGGCCTCGGGCAGGAAGCGCTCACCCGCCTCAGTGCTGCCGAGCCACGTGCGGAGCCGGCTCATGTTGGATCGCCGCGTGGTCTCGGCCACGAAGAGTTCCGTGGCCATCATCGAGGCAGTGGCACCTGGGTGCTCCAGCAACCACGCGGCATATTCGACACATTGCCGGGTGGCCCGAGTCGGCTGTTCGCCACGCGTTCCGGTCAGATCCGTGGGTCCAACAAGAAGCACGGTTGGCTGATCAGCGGCTGGTCGTGAAGCCGGACCGACGGATGGTGAATGCAAGACGGGTTCATAGGTGTCCACGGCGGGCTCCTCAGGGGTGATGGCGGCCCGCCGGGCAGCCAGGGAAACAATGGTCCCGCCGGGTCCGGGGCGGCGGGTAATCACAGCGGGCACCTGTGCTCGCGCGGGGAGGGGCTCGTCCGGCACGGCACGCCGCGGTCGACCATCGTCCGAAGGGGACGACCCGGCGCCTGTCGACGACTGGTCGCCAAGGGAGGAGCCGGCCCCGGCCGGCGACTCGCCATCAGACAAGGCACTCGGCAGATCGCCACGAGCCAAGCCGGCGTCCCGACCCTGTTCCGTGTCGTCTGGCCCTGCCGGGGACTCCCACCAGGGTGCTGGGATGGTCGAACTCGTCGCCGTTGCGACAAGCAGGTCCAGCAGGTGATCCCGCGATTGCCGGGTCAGGACCTGTGCCCGCACAGCTGACTGGCCGGTTAACCGAGACAGTGGCTCGCCCAGCTGGAACCGGGGGCCAGGGACAGCGTCATCGACCGTCACCACAACGACTTGGTGAGCCGCAATGAGTTCCATCAACGAGGACCTTTGGGCTGGCGTCATCGGTGCTCCGATCAACACCACGTGCGGTCGCCACGCATCGGCCAACTCGGGGCGGATACGCACGTCCCGCGGATGGTCCCCCGAACGCACCGGGTGGCGAGCCGTGGTCTCCGCCCGAAGGTCAGCGATCACGGCATCCAAGTCAGTGGTGACGTGCACACACGGGTCGTCAAGCGCCGTGGCCAACTCGGCGTCGCCGTTGACTGCGATGACGGACTGACCGCGTCCCCACCAGGAACACGACAGCTCCAACAGCAGGGCGTTGAGGAGCCCCTGCCGGAGTTCCGGAGCCCCTTCCACCACCAAGGCACCCGCCGACTCGATGTCATGCAGATGCAGCTCGCCTCGAGGTGTCTCCCCCAAGCAAACCAGGGCGGGATAGGGCGAGGGCTCAGCCGCCAAGGACCCGGCTCGCGCCCTCAGCGTTTCGTGCCCTGCCGAGGAAACCCTGAGCGAACTCCCCTCCACGTGGAAACCCGGCGGGGGGTGATCCGGCAGGCAGTCAACCTCGAACAACAGACCATCGTCACCAACCATGACGCTGCGCAGCACAGGAAGCGGTTCGCCTGAATTCCGATAATGCCGGCCCAGGGCTCGCAACGCGAGGTCCAGCGCATGCAGGGAAACGGGATCCTGGGCCTGCCCCAGAGCGGACTCGATCCCCCGCCCGATCCCCGTGGGATGGACGATGCGTCGTCCGGCGTCCCTGCCTGCCATTTGCACGGCGCGGCGGGTGGTGAGGGCGGCGAGCAGAGCGGCGGCGGTCAACGCGGAGATGCCGGCAGTCGCATAGGCGATCCGATCGGCGGGTGAAACCTCCGCGGGTGTCGAGCCCTCGGCTGCTACTCGCTCGACAGGTGCTTGGCCTCCGCCGTCGACGGCAAGTGGGTTGCCGGCTTCGACGCTCTGCGATGCACCGGCACTGCTGGGGTCGGCGCCACTCTCGGCAGCAGAGGTTGACACGGGATTGGGGCGAGGGGCAGCCGTCGGCGCAGCGCCCAGCTGTGGCTGCGACGCCCCGGTTGAGGGCTGTGTCCGAGTTGGCTTTGTGGGATGTGCCGGGTCGGCAGGGGCCGTGACTTGCTGGTCGGCGCCACCCTGAACGGCACCCGAAGCTCCAGCACCAGTCCGGGGCTCCTGATTCTCCGTCGCGGCAGTGCGCTCAGCCGGCAGTCCGGGCAACACCAGCTCCCATCCGACATCCAACTGGTCCGGAGAGGTGATGATGGGGTTGGCTCGAGCGATGCGGTGCCATGCCATGCCGTCGCCATAAAACCTCTCCGCCAGCGACCAGAGGTCATCACCCCGCTGCACCACATGGCGACGTTCCTGGACCTCCTTGTCCCCGGGCACGACACCATCAGCCTGCGCACCGGAGTCACCATCGGCACCCTGATTCCCGGACTGCGCTGTGGTGCGCACGGACGGGGAGCCGGGCGGCACCGCTGACGACTGTGTTCCAGCCACAGCTGATGGCTGGTTTCCCGGCGCCGCGGTGACCGACTCCGTGCCAGTTGTCCCGACAGCTGTTCGTGGTGCCTGTGATGGTGCAAGCGGCTCCCTGCTCTGTGTCGCGGCTGACGACGGCGGCGCATCAGATGGCCCAGTGGCTGGTTGGGCGTGGGCACTCAACGGCAGCATCGTCGCGATCGCGACCAGCAGGAGGGCCGCTGGACCGCGGGGACCGGACAGACCCGGCACCCGCATCCGAAGGCGATGGCCTCGCACCAGGCCCACAAGTTCAAGCCCCACCGATAGGCAGAAGGCGGCCCAGGCAAGCCACCCGACAAGCGTCAATACCCAGAGCAACACCGAACCGTTGTCCGGAGTGACCAGGATCTGCGGGAAGGCACCGAGATCTGGCAACCGCCCCACATGCGTCAGGAGCCATGGCGTGCCTCCGATGACGCCGAGAAGCACCGCCAGCGCGATCAGTCCACGAACGAAACGAAAGAAGCCCTTCATTCCCGCCTCCGATAGGTGTCGAGTGCCGACATTCCGCCGGCTTGGACGGTCAGGGTCCCCGGGAGTCCAAGCCCGAAGAGATCCGACAAGGGGACGGCGCAACCGATGGTGGCGGTGACCCGGGCGGGCTGACCCACCGGGACCGAGAAGCCGGACGTGTCGATAGCCACCGTGGTGGCATCGCAGGGCACGTTCTCCAGCCCTGCCCGGGCCGCCGCTTCACCGCTTTGTCGAGCTGCTGCTCCGTTGCGTTCGAGCGTGGCGGCCCGTGACGCCGACTGAGCAGCATCGGTGACCGCAGCACGCGCCAGCCAGATGCGGGCACCACCGACCAGCAGCGCGATCACCAACATCACCACCGGCGCCAAGAGGGCCAGCTCGGTGGCGGCAGCTCCACGGTCAGTGCGTGGTCGGCGTCGCCCAGCGATCTGTCCCCGACCGACGATCCGTTGCCGGGGCTTTGGACAACCTGTCATCGGACGGCCTCCACCGGTGAGCTGGCCCGCTGGGTGACCCGACCCATGCCAAGGTCGATCAAGACAGGCACATTGGCGCTGACCACGACATCCACCCGTTCAGTGGATCGGGAGATCTGCACCGCCACGTCACCCAGGCCACCGGCTGCGGCGATCTGGACCGCGGCCTGATGTCCGGCGCCGGGCGGGGCACGGTGAATCGACGCCGCCTCCGCTGCAGCCGCAGCGGCGTGGTGGGCGGTGTTCCGGCCGTGCCACATCATGCCCACCTGGATCGCCCCAAGCAGCAGGAGCATGAGCACCGGCACGAGCATCGCCCACTGGACGGATTCGCTGTATCCCCGCTCATTGCGCCGAACCATCGTTAGCCGATCACTTGGGCAGACGGGATTGCACGAACGAGGTGATCGCGGCGATCACCAGGCCGGCGACGGCGACAGCCCCAGCGAGCAGGACGGCATTCTCTGTGCTCTGGCTGAGGCCATGTTCGTCGCGATCACGTCGGGGGTCAGCAACAAGGACGGTGATCAGGAAGCCAAGGGCAGTGTGCAGGGGGCGAGTCATCATGATTCTTCCTTCTTGGGGGTTGGGGTTGATTCTTTCTGGCGGTCAGGACGAATGGATCGGTTATCCACAGGCATCACCCACCGACCAGGCGCAAGAGCGGTGGAGCGAGGAATATGAGGCCGAACACCATCGCGGGCACGGCCATGAGCACCGTCATGCGCTCACTCACCTCATGGGCCGCGACCCGGGCCTCGGTGAGATGGGCATCCCGGAGTTCCCGGACTCGGGCCCGCAGA
>JAUNUL010000177.1 GCA_030538175.1 Propionibacteriaceae bacterium
ATGACCACCCACGAGACGACACTGCTCGCGATCCATCCCGTGGCGACCGCCGACCCGGCGACGATCGCGTGGGTCATCCCGCCGGGAACGCTCGACACCGTCGGTGAGGTCGACCCCGTGCCGACGGTGCTCGCTGAATTGGGTGTACGCCGGGCCGTCGTCACCCCGACCGGCGTCGAGCTCACGCTCCCCGATCCGGCACTTTGGCGTACTCAGGCCGGGGCGATCCGCACCGCACTGCTCGCAACCCTCGCCGATCCGGGCGTCTGGCGGGCAGCCCAGGTCGTGCTGGAGGCCGACCGGATCACGGCCGCCGTCGAGCAGGCGTTAGCCGGTCCGGCGGGCGAGATCATCCGCTCCCACGGTGGGGACGCCCGCTTGATCGACGTACGCGACCGTGTCGCGGTGATCGAGTTCAGCGGTTCGTGCCGGCACTGCCCCGCCCTGAACGCCACCCTGCATGGACAGTTGGCCCGGGCCGTCGAGCAGCGCTGCCCGGACCTCGCGGGCCTGCGGCTGGAGAGCCGAACCTAGGCCGACCCGCTGCTCGCGTCGCCGCTCACGGTGGCGAGCGCCTCGGCGATCCGGGCGAAGTCCTCGACCTGCAGCACCTCACCGCGCAGGGTCGGGTCGATCCCGGCGGCCTCGATGACGGCGCTGGCGGCCGCCGACGATCCGGCCAACCCCGACAGGGTCGCGCGCAGCATCTTGCGCCGCTGCGCGAACGCCGCGTCGATCACCGCGAACACCTGCTCCCGCGTGGCGGTCGTGGCGGGCGGGTCCCGGCGTACCAACCGGACCAACCCCGAATCCACATTCGGCGCCGGCCAGAACACCGACGGGGGCACGGTGCCGACGCGCTTGGCCGCGCAATACCAGGCCATCTTCACCGACGGCACGCCATAGACCTTCGACCCTGGCACCGCGACGAGCCGGTCGGCGACCTCGAGTTGGACCATGACCAGCCCGCGCTCCAGCGACGGGAACCGGGCCAACAGGTGCAGCAGGACGGGCACGGACACGTTGTACGGCAGATTCGCCACCACCGTCGTCGGCAGCGGGTCCGGCAGCTCGGTTACCTGCAGCGCATCCGCATTGATCACGGTCAGCCGCTCCTCGGCCCCCGGCAGCCGCGTCGCCGCGGTGGTCGGCAGCTCCGCCGCCAGCGAGTCCTCGATCTCGATCGCCGTCACCTGCGCCGCGACCTCGAGCAGACCCAACGTCAGCGACCCCAGGCCCGGCCCGATCTCCAGCGCGACATCGGTCGGTTCGACCTCAGCCAGAGCCACGATCCGCCGGACGGTGTTGGGGTCGATGACGAAGTTCTGGCCGCGCTGCTTGGTCGGGCGCAGGTCCAGCTTGGCCGCCAGCTCGCGGATCGTCCGGGCATCGAGCAGTCCGCTCACCAGGCCTCCTCGTGGATGAGTTCTGTGGCCGGCCGGCGCGGACGGCGCTGGACGGACCCGATCGGGGCTTCGTCGGTCGGCCAGCCCAGCGCGATCACGCCCACCGACAGCTGATCCGCCGGCACGCCGAACGCTTCCCGCACCGTGTCCGCGCGGTCGACCGGCACCCCGAAGAAGCACGCGCCGAGGCCATTCGCCGACGCGCCGAGCAGCACGTTCTGCACCGCCATCCCGGCATCCACCCACCAATAGGGGGCCGACCACGGTTGCGCGTCCGGGTCAGTCCCCCAGCCCTTGTCGGGCTCGGCATAGCGCCGGACATACGCGTCACGATCCGTCCACACCAACACCAACACCGGTGCGGTGATCATCCCGGCCAGCCAGGCATTCTGTGGTTCGGTCACCAGTTGATGCTGATTGGCTCCCCGCGGCAAGGTCGTGAGCGCCCAGAATCGGCGTACGCGCCGCCCGGTCAGCTTCACCAGGGAGATCGCCTGGGTGAAACCGGCTGACGGGGCACGGACCGCGTACGCCACGACCTCATCGAGCAACTTCGTCGGCACCGGACGATCCGCGAACCGCCGGACCATGTGCCGGCGGCGGATCACCCGGGCGAGCGACTCAGCGTCGCTGCTCCCGTGCTCGCTCGCGGTCTGGTCGCTCACCAGGCACCGCCGAACGCGGCGAACGCGTTCCCGGTCAGCGCATCGCAGAGTTCCTCGACCGGCTCACCGCGCACGTCGGCCATGAACCGGACGGTGTGCGGGATGAGATAGGACGCGTTCGGCGACCCCCGCCACGGCATCGGCACCAGATAGGGAGCATCGGTCTCGACCAGCACCCGATCCGCCGGCGTGATGCGCAGGGCGTCGCGGAGATCCTCGTTCGCCTTGTACGTCACCGGCCCCGGGAAACTCAGATAACCACCCCGGTCCAGGCACTCGCGCGCGAACGCGGCATCACCAGAGAAGCAGTGCATGACGAACCTCTCCGGAACACCCTCGGCGTCGAGCACTTTGAGGATGTCGTCGTGGGCATCCCGGTCATGGATGACCAGTGTCTTCCCGTGCGCCTTCGCCAGCGAGATATGCGCGGCGAACGACTCGTGCTGGCGGGCCTGCCCCTCGCCCTCCCGGGTGCGGTAATAGTCGAGTCCGGTCTCGCCGACCCCGCGTACGCGATCCTGGGCGGCCAGACCATCCAACTCGACCAAGGCGGCGGAGAGCTCCTCCCTGGTCATCCGGGCCGCGACGTTGGGGTGCAGCGCGACGGTCGCGATCACCGACGGGTGTTCCTCGGCGACCTGCACGGCCCACCGGGAATCCTCGACATCACAGCCGATCTGGACGATCCGGGTGATGTTGACCTCCGCCGCACGAGCGATCGCGTCCGCCGGCGACAGCCCGGTCACGTGGCTCGCGGTGTCCAGATGGCAGTGGGAATCCACCACCGGACGCGGCAGCGGCTCGGGGGTCGGGGGCAGTTCCTTCTTCACCCCCGGGAGTGTACGTTCACTTCGTTCCGAACAGCCACCGCTTGAGCAGAACGCTCGCCCGCGGCATCACGAGCCACGTCATGATCGCGGTCACCGGGAACGACATCATCAGCACCCGCACCGGGATCGGCCAGTCGCGGACATAGCGGCCGAAAAACGTGTACTCCAGCACCTGCAGGAAATAGATCACCGCGCCGGAGACGAGAAACATCTTCCACTTCGCCGGCGGCTTGACCAACATGCCCGGCAGCGAGAACCACGTCTCCAGGCCGGACACCTTCTGGGCGGCCACGGTCTCCATGAGCTCCGCACCCTCATCGAGCAGGGCCAAGCGCTCCGCCGACTCCTCCCAGGCATCGAGCGTCGCCTGACTCGCGAACCGATAGACCACGTGCCAGTTCTGTGGATCGCCCTCGCCGGCACCGGGCTTGAGCCGCCCGCAGCCGAGATAGCCCGGGAAAACGGATGCGGACTCGGTCAGCCGATCGGCCCACTCCTCGAAGTCGACTTCGCGCCCGGGCACGACGCGACGCGCGATCGTCACGGTTACCGGATCGTCCCCCACGGCCACCTCCTCGGGAATCTGCTGCGAGGCAGTGTACGCAGACCCCACTCCCGCAACTCTGTCGCCAACGTCATCCAATGCCACGACCAACCAGGCAACCGGTGACGGCACAGGCAGCCGTGTGAGGTCTCTGCACGCATACAGTGACGGGGTGTACCCTCCCTCGACTCCCCCGCCGAACCAGCCCCCGCCACCACAGCCTCAGGCCCAGCCCGGGGGCTTCCACCCGGCACCGCAGCACGGCTACCCGACACAGCACCACGCGCAACAGCCGCCAAGCTTCACGCCGGGGGCGCCCTACAACTACGCCCCGCCGCATCCCTATCGGCAACCCAATGGTGTCGGTGCCTGGGGCGTCGGGCTCATCGTGTTCTTCTTCCTGCCCTTCTTCAGCAGCATCGCTGCAGGAATCGCGATGATCATTCTCGGCCGCATGCAACGCACCAAGGGACCGCTGGCCGCCGAGAACGGTCGCCGCGCGGCGAACTGGGGGCTGACATACACCCTCGCCACCGTCGTGACGATGCTGCCGCACTTCATCATCCTGTTCGCGTTCGATGACCGGATCCCGTCCGGGTTCTATCCGATGGGAATCTTCGTCACCCTCTGGGGCGTGGTGACGCTCCTGCACATCGTCGTCTCGATCGTCGGCCTGGTGATGGCCAACGGCAACAAGGTCGTCAAGTGGAACGGCATCCCGTTCTTCCGCTCCTGAAGAATCGATGACCAAAACCGTTCTGGTGTACATACACTAGATACACAGAAGGGAGGGGTCATGACTGACATGGCAAGCCGAGCAACCAAGAGTGAGAGCATCAATCTGCGCGCCACGCAGCGACAAAAGGCTCTGCTTCGTCGCGCGGCCGAGGCGACAGACCACTCCCTCACCGAGTTCATCCTGGGAAGTGCAGTCGATCACGCCGAGCAGGTTCTGGCCGACCGTCGCTGGTTCGCCGCGTCCGACGAGCAGTTCGAGGAGTTTGTGCGTCTGCTGGACGAGCCGCTGCCAAAGACAGAGAAGTTCGACCGCCTTTTTTCCCGGCCCTCACGATTCGCCAGCGATGCCACCTGAGCTCACCGCACCACGAAAACTCGAGAGGCACGATTCCCGAGACGACTTCGACAGCGGGGCGAGCGATCTCGACGAATGGCTGAAGAAATATGCCTGGCAGAATCAACAGGCCAATAATGCCGTCACCTACGTCATTACTGACGGGACACGCGTTGTCGGCTACTACGCCATCACGATGGCAGCCGTAACGAAGCAAGAGGCGCCCTTGAGCCTCCAGAAGAACCGGCCCGTCCGCATCCCGTGCATCCTGCTGGCCCGCTTGGCAGTCGATCGTTCACGTCAAGGCGAAGGTCTTGGATGGGAGTTGCTGCGCGATGCCCTGCTGCGATCCGTCACGCTCAGCGCAAGCATCGGCGCGGCTGCGGTTCTGGTCCACTGCCGGGATGAAACGGCCAGATCGTTTTATCTTCGCCACGGCGACTTTGTGCCGTCACCGATCGACGATCTCCAACTCCTGGTGCCGATGAAGGTTCTCCAGCGCTATGTCGACTGATCACAGCCGCTCGAGCGCGACGGCTCGGACGACGGCCGTGCCGGCCTGATCGCTCGCCGGCAGATCGACCTCGGCGAGGATGCGCCAGTCGTGGTTCTTCTCCGGGTCGTGCAGGACCTGCGTGACCTCCCAGCGCGTGCGGTGCTTCTCGATCTGGAACAGCCCCGGCCCGCGTGCCTCCGCATCGGTGAGCAGGTCTTCGTGTTCGTCCCAGTACGCCCCCAACGCGTCATCCCACGCCTCGGCGGTCATCACCACCGGCAGCGCCGGTTCCGCGAGGTGCGCGACAGCCGTCTCCAGCGCACCGAGTTCCTCCCACCGATCCCGGGCCGCCAGCTCGACGCGTCGGAACATGGACTGGCGGATCATCGCGGTGAACACGCGCTCGTTGCCGGTGACCGGTCGGGGCGGCGGTGGTGGCGCGCCCGCCGCGGCGGCAGCAGCCGCCTCCGCGACCTTCTCGGGATCGGTCAGCGCCTCCCACTCATCGAGCAGTGACGAGTCCGTCTGGCGGATCAACTCACCGAGCCACTCGATGAGGGTCATCAGCTCCTCGGTCCGGAACGACTCCGGGACCGTCTGCCGCAACGTCCGGTATGCGTCGGTCAGATAACGCAGCACCAACCCCTCGGAACGCTGCAGCTGATAGAAGCCGACGAACTGAGTGAAGTCCATCGCCCGCTCCCACAGGTCCCGGACCACGGACTTCGGCGACAACGCGCTCGGATCCACCCACGGGTGCGACTGGGTGAACACACCGAGCGCATGCTCGAGCAGCTCCTCCAGTGGCTTCGGCCAGGTGATCTCCTCCAGGAGCTCCATCCGCTCCTCATATTCGACCCCGTCCGCCTTCATCTCCGCCACGGCCGCGCCACGGGCCTTGAACTGCTGCGCCAGCAGGATCTGGAACGGGTCATCGAGCACTGCCTCGATCACCGACACCACATCGAGGGCATAGGTCTCGGAGTTCGTGTCGAGCAGATCCAGCGCCGCCACCGCGAAGGGGGCGAGCGGCTGGTTCAGTGCGAAATCGTCCTGAACCGTGTCCGCGAGCGCGCACGTCCGGCCGGATTTGTCGGGTTCGTCGAGCTTCACGAGTACGCCCGACTGCAACAGCCCGCGCGTCAATGCGATCGCGCGCCGGGAGAGCCGGCGCTGCGTACGCCAATCCTCGTGGTTGTCCTGCAGCAGGTTCTTCATCGCGACCCATGGGTCGCCGGGACGCTGCACGACGTTCAGCAGCATCGAGTGTGTGACACGCATCCGCGAGATCAGCTGCT
>JAUNUL010000178.1:0-4083 GCA_030538175.1 Propionibacteriaceae bacterium
CGAGGGTGAGCCCCAACATTTCCAGCGGCTCGATCCGAGAGTCCATGCATGTCAGGACAGCGACGCCCGCCCGGGCGATGCCGTCGAAGCCTCCGCTGTGGAACTTCTCCGCATAGTCCGCGTTGGCAGCCAGGAGGTCATCGAATGCGCTCATGGCTTGCAGCCTAAACCTCCACGAGGCGTTGCTGTCACCACCACTCAAGCCCGCGCTCGACCCGGGTGAGCCATCCGCGTTCCGTGAGGGGCACCCAGCGGTTCTCGTTCAACACACAGCTGAGGAAGCTTTCGAGACTGTCGGGTTCAAGGTGTCTGTTGTGCCAGCAGTGGTACTGATGCGGGGAATCGGGGTTCAACCAGCTGCCGTTGCCAAGTGCGATAGTTCCCGTGAGGCGTGCGCGGTCCTCGGCCGACATGTCAGGTGGCAGTTCGGCTGGGTCCATGGGGCGCAGCAGGTCGACCTCCAACGCGCCGTCATGCTGGCCCAACTCGGCCAACCACGTCCGCAATTTCTCCGGCAGCGGCCTGCCACAGCGGGCCTCGGCGGCTTGGATCTCCTCTTCCGAGCAGGGCCACAACAGCGCCTCATCCCAGGTGTTCCGTTCAAAATAGAGGCGAGCCTCCGTCGCCCAGCCCGGCTCTCCGATCTGCGTGTACGGGGGGAGGTGGACATCATATTCAAGACTCTTGAGGGCGAGCTCTCGTTCCTCCGGAGGCACCGGGTTGATGGGGAAGAAGGCGTTCTGATCAGCAAGCCGCCAGCCGGCCGCCCGGGCAAACGCCTTCAAGGCCCAAACGGTCCTCGTGCGGGGGTACTCCACTCGCACGATTCCCGGCCCCCACAGCACTTCTTCGGGCTGGAAATCGTCGTTGAACGATCGCCGACCGGGAAGTTCCCAGTCCATGACGGTGCACAGGTTCGAGAGGATGCGATCGAGACGACTCAGCAGATCATCCTCCAGCGCCGGACCGATCGGGTCGTCGATGTTCCATACCTCACCCGCGACGAACCACTCCCGAGAGTCGGGAGCCTCCACCTCCTCATGGAAGTAGCTCTCGCTGATTCTGCTTTCACCCCATGCTTCGTCGGCATCAGGTCTCTCCACCATGTCCATCCGTGTCGGGACCAGGAACAGTTCCAACGGACTCCAGCGTTCGACCTCAGCCTGGCTGAGTAAGGGGCCGATGCCACGCCATGGACCGGGTGGCGGTGGTGGTTGTGGTGGTGGTGGCGGCGAGACACGCCTCGGCACGGGGGTGCCAGGCGGGGTCGCCCACTCCATGGGCGGGATCCCGGAGGCCGCGTCCAGGGCAGCGGCAGAGATGATGTAGTCCGACTCATCTTCCTCATCCGGGGTGGTGTCGTCCCAGTCCTCGTCCTCATCGGAGTCAGGGGCATCAATCGAGAACCACATGGCCCCCAGCATAGATAGTTCGGGTCCAGGCCGGCCAGGCGTCAGGCGGATTCGATAGCGGCGACCGCCTTCGTCAGCGGCGTACCCGATCCGTCCCGCCGCGGGTCGGCCGCGGGGAGCTCCACCGGCGTACCCGTCGAACTGGACGCGACAGCCGGACCGGCGCCGGCCCACGCGAGCTGGAGTCGCTCCTCGCCCTTGAGGAAGCGATGGCAGCGTACGCCCGCCGTCGCGCGCCCCTTGGGCGGGTACGCCGACAGCGGCGTGACCTTGATCGTCGCGGTATCCGTGCCGGGCAGACCGTCCGGTGCGGCGGTGATCGTGACGACCTCACCGTCGTCGGTCGGTGCCACGCCGAAGAAGATGGTGACCGCAGCTGCGGCCTGCCGGATGCCGGCCACGCCGGATCCGGTTCGGCCCTGGGGATTGACCAGATCCGTGGAATACCGCAGCAGTTGGGCGTCCGAGGTGATGAACACCAGGTCCTGGCCACCGTCGGCACTGAGCTCCACGGCCCCGACGAGACGGTCCTTCGGGTCCTTGAACGTGATCACTTCCCAGGTGTCCCGGGTGAGAATGTCGGCCTTGACGATCTTGACGACACCTTGGGCGGTGCCGACGGCCAAGCCGGGGGACTCCGGGTCGAGGCTCGCCAGGCAGAGCACCTCCTCACCGCGCTCCAGCGTGATCAGATCACCGATCCGGCTGCCCCCGGCCAGGTTCGGCGCGCTCGCGGTCAGCGGCACGGTCGGCAGATCGAGCGCGTTCATGCGGATCACGCGTCCGGCGGACGTGATCACCCCGAAGTCCCCGCGGGAGGTGCCCTTGATGACCGATCGGAGCACGTCGTGCTTGGCCCGGTTGGCGCGTTCGGGCAGCGGTGACTCGGTGTCGACGCGGGCGACCAGACCCGTGGCGGACAGCAGGAGCCAGCACGGGGCGTCCGCGATCTCCAGCGGTGCCGCGGCAGCAGCGGAGTCCGGCTGGCCGGCGGATTCGAGCAGCACCGTGCGCCGCGGTGTCCCGAATCGCTTCGCCACATCCGCCAACTCGTCATTGACGACCGCGCGCAGCTTGTCGTCGTTGTCGATGATCTCGTTCAGCGCGGCGATCCGCTCGGCGAGTTCATCGCGTTCGGACTCGAGCTCGATGCGCGAGAACTTGGTGAGCCGGCGCAACTGCATATCGAGGATGTAGTTCGCCTGCAGCTCTGTCAGGTCGAAGACCTCGATCAGCTTGGCCCGGGCGGCCGCCGCATCCTCGGCGGCCCGGATGATCGCGATGACGTCGTCGATGTCGAGGATCGCGATCAGCAGGCCCTCGACCAGATGCAGCCGGTCCGCGGCCTTGTTGCGGTTGAATGTCGTGCGTCGCAGCGTGACCTGCAGGCGATGCTCCAGGAAGACCGTGAGCATGTCGAACAGCGACATCGTGCGCGGCTGGCCCTCGACGAGCGCAACGGCGTTGATCGAGAACGAGTCCTCGAGTTTGGTGAGTCGATAGAGCTGTTCGAGGACGGCCTCGGGGTTGAAGCCGTTCTTGATCTCGATCACCAGCCGGGTGCCCGAGGTCAGGTCGGCAAGGTCCTTGACGTCGGCGATGCCGGTCAGCTTCTTGGTCTGCACGAGCTTCTTGATCTGCTCGATGACCTTCTCGGTGCCGACCAGATAGGGCAGTTCGGTGACGACGATGCCCTGGCGGCGCGGGGTCACCTTCTCGATGCGCGCGGTCGCGCGGATCTTGAACGAACCCTTGCCGGTGGCGTACGCATCCGCGATCCCCGACAGGCCCACGATCCGGCCGCCGGTCGGCAGGTCCGGGCCGGGGATGAACCGCATCAGGGTGTCGAGGTTCGCGTTCGGATGCTTCAGCAGGTGCCGCAGGGCCTGGACGACCTCGACGAGGTTGTGCGGGGGGATGTTGGTGGCCATGCCGACGGCAATGCCGGTGGTGCCGTTCACCAACAGGTTCGGGAACGCGGCCGGCAGGACGACCGGCTCGGACTCCTTGCCGTCATAGTTCGGCTTGAAGTCGACGGTGTCCTGGTCGAGCTCGTCGGTCATCGCGAGCGCGGGATGATCCATCCGGCATTCGGTGTAGCGCATCGCCGCTGGACCGGCATCGGGGGAACCGAAGTTGCCGTGGCCGTCGATGAGCGGCAGCCGCATCGTCCAGTCCTGTGCCAGCCGCACCAACGCGTCATAGATCGCGGTGTCACCGTGGGGGTGGTACAGGCCCATGACCTGACCGACCACGCGCGCACACTTCACATGCCCGCGGTCCGGGCGCAGGTTCATCTCGTCCATCGCGAACAGGATGCGACGCTGGACCGGCTTCAACCCGTCGCGGGCGTCCGGGAGAGCACGGGCATAGATGACCGAATAGGCGTACTCCAGGAACGACGATTGCATCTCCGACGAGACGTCGACATCGACGATCCGCTCGGTGAAGTCGTCGTCTGTCACGTCCGCTGTCTTGCGCGCCATGGGTTGGTGGCCACTCCTCTGCTCGGTGCAGCGGTCATTGTGGCACGCGTTCGCGGTCGTACGCCGCAGCCGCGCGGTCGCGGTCCCGGCCCCGCGACGGCGGCCGCCCCCCCACCCCCGCCTGCGGCGGACCCCCACAACCCTCCTCGACCGCCGCCTGCGCGGCTACCGTGGGGGCTGCCGGG
>JAUNUL010000178.1:4093-6297 GCA_030538175.1 Propionibacteriaceae bacterium
ACCCGGCCCGTCGAGTGCGGACGCCGCCTCAGCGCGGACTGCGGCGGACCCTCACAACGGTCAGCGACGCGCCGGGTCCGGACGTGGGAGTGTGCCATCCATCGCCTGCCGCAGCAGCGGCTCCAGCCCATAGCCATCGCTGGCGCGCACCTCGGGCACCACCGACAGCTCATCGGCGATCTCCTCGAGTTCCAGGGACTGGAACGTGCCATGGGAGAGGATCTGTTCGCCCGGGGTTAACTGCCGCAGGCCGATGAGACGGACCCGGTCGGGGTGGGCCTCCGCGAACTCTCCATAGATGCTCGGGTCATGCTGGCCGTCATCGCCGATCAGGATCCAGCGGATCTTGGGGAAGTCGATCGCCAGATCGCGCAGGTTGATCCGCTTGTGTTCCTGGCCGGAGCGGAACCAGCCTGAGTTGGTGGGCCCCCAGTCGGTCAACAGCAGTGCTCCGGTGGGGAATCGGTGATGCCTGAGGAAGCGGTTGAGCGTGTCAGAGGTGTTCCAGGCCCCGGTCGACAGATAGATCACGGGCGCCTCGGGATGCTGGGCGACGAGCTCGCGATAGAGCTCCGACATGCCGGGCACCGCCTGCCGTGCGGATTCGTGGAGCACAAACGTGTTCCAAGCGGCCAGCAGCGGACGAGGGAGGGACGTGCTGATCACGGTGTCGTCGATGTCGCTGACCAGGCCGAACTCCTGGTCAGGGTCGATGACCATGATCGGGGCCTGCATCACGTCGTCACCGGAGCGCAGGGTGACCTCGTGCCAGCCGGGGGTCAGCCCACGGACAGGCAACCGGGTATCGATATAGCCATTCCGGTCGGTCGGCAACAGGAACGTCTGGTCACCGATCTCGCACTCGCAGGTGCCATTGGAGACCGGCGCAGTGAAGAAGTTGCGCCAACCTCGGCGGTTCAGGGGCGCGTCATGGGACAGCGGGCGGACCTGGCCATCGGTGAGCGGGGGGGACAGGACGACCCGGGCGAGGACGCGGATGAACTTCGATGAGCCATAGCCGACATAGGGGATGACGCGCTCCGACCAACCGCGCCGTCGCACGACACGATTGATCTGGCGGTTGAGTCGGTCCTCGATCCGGGCAGCGATGAAGGGGCGAGCCATGGGGCAGAGATTAACGGGTGCGTGAAGGTCACCGTCGCCGGTCCTGTCGAACACCCGTAGGCTGAGCGCGTGAGCGACATCGATGCCGCTGCCGCGCCAAGGCTGCCCTATCCCACCTCGTGGGAAAAGGATGTGCTGTTGGCCGACGGGAGCACCGCCCATCTGCGTCCGATACGGCCTGACGATGCCGACAGGCTGGTGGCGTTTTATGCCCGGGTTTCTCCTGAATCAAAATATCTGCGGTTCTTCGCGCCCTATCCTGTGCTGTCGGAGAAGGACGTCCAGCGCTTCACGAATGTTGACCACAACGATCGTGTGGCACTGATCCTGACAGTCGGCCCCAACATGGTGGCCATCGGGCGTTATGACCGAATCGACGACTCCGACGCGGAGGTCGCGTTCCTGGTCGAGGACTCGCAACAGGGCAAGGGCTGTGGCCAGCTGCTGCTTGAGCATCTCGCAGAGGCCGCCCGCGAGCGGGGCATCCAGATGTTCGTCGCGGAGGTGCTGCCGCAGAACCGGCGCATGGTGAGCGTCTTCGCCGACGCCGGCTATAAGGTCTCCCGGGAATACGAGGACGGGATGATCATCGTCGAGTTCCCGATCCAGCCCACGGACTCGTCGTGGGAAGTCATGCTGCGGAGGGAGCACCGGGCCGAATCCACCTCCGTGCGCCGGCTGCTGCACCCACGGAAGATCGCCATGGTGGGCTCCTCCGTCGCTCTCCGGCGCGGACTGGACGCGTTGCGCGGATCGGGATTCACCGGAGAACTGATCGGCGTCTGTCCCGGTGAGGAAGGCATCGACTTCGGCGACCTGCCCATGGTGAACGACCTCGCCCACCTCCCCGACGACCTCGACATCGTTGCCACAGTGCTGCCCTCGGATGAGGTGGTTGATGTCATCGAGGCGGTCTCGGGCAAGTGCTTCGGTCTGTACGCCATCCAGGGCGGCAATTTCGGGGGTGAGCAGAACTATCTGGTGGTCGATCAGGCCCGCGCCCACGGGCTCCGACTGCTGGGACCCGATGCCCTGGGCATCATCAACACCGCACCCGAGATCTCGATGAACGCCTCTCC
>JAUNUL010000179.1 GCA_030538175.1 Propionibacteriaceae bacterium
AACGCTCGCCGCCACAAGGCGGCGTGGAGTCGCCCGTCCTCCTCCTGATTCGCGGAGGGCGTGGAGGAGCACGCGGCACCCCCCTCCACCTTCTGCCCACCGTCACAAACGCACGAGCGACACGCCAGACAGCCCCCCACATCCCGCCAGATGTCACAAACGCACGAGCGACACGCCAGACAGCCCCGCACATGTCACAAACGCACCACCGCCGCCCACCGCCACAGCCAGCTGGACGAGCCAGATCCCCAGAAGACTGCGGAACACCGCACCTCCCACGGTGAAAGCCAGAGACCACCTCGGATCCGCCGTGGTTTGTGACTTTCGCAGTGTGGGGTCCGAGCAAGAGATGGTTGTGCGGGCCGTTACCGACCGTCGACGGTGGCACAGACCCTGGGAGCGTCCCACCGGGCCGAGTGGACGAGCCAAAGGAGTCGCAGCCCAGCGGAGACGACGACGCGAGGAACGAGGAGCGACCGATCGCGCGGCGGTAGCGCCGCAAACAACACCGGTCAGGACCTCCCACTGGGCGCCCAACCCTGGGAGCGCCCCACCGGCCTGCGTGGACGAACCACCGCAGACGAGCGCAGCGAAGACGACGACGTGAGGAACGCAGCGCGACCGATCGCGGCGCGGTAGCGCCGCAAACAACACAGGTGGGCGAGGAAGGGGACCAACTGTCTCCCCTCCCCGCCCACGACGGTGGGTTGGCGTGCGTTAGCCGGTGTGGTCCTCGAGGAGGTCGGTGACCAGGGCGGCAATCGGCGACCGTTCGGAACGGTTCAGCGTCACGTGCGCGAAGAGGGGGTGGCCCTTGAGTTTCTCCACGACGGCGACCACTCCGTCGTGTCGGCCAACGCGGAGATTGTCGCGCTGTGCGACATCGTGCGTCAAGACGACTCTGGAGTTCTGGCCGATGCGGCTGAGGACGGTGAGGAGGACGCCGCGTTCGAGGGATTGTGCTTCGTCGACGATCACAAAGGCATCGTGCAGTGACCGGCCCCGGATGTGGGTGAGGGGCAGCACTTCGAGGAGGCCTCGGTCGAGGACTTCGTCGATGACGTTGCGGTTGGTGACGGCGCCGAGGGTGTCGAAAACAGCTTGGGCCCATGGGGCCATTTTCTCGTGTTCGCTGCCGGGGAGATACCCGAGTTCTTGCCCGCCAACGGCGAAGAGGGGACGGAAGACGACGACTTTGGAGTGCTGGCGTCGTTCGAGGACAGCCTCGAGGCCGGCGCACAGGGCGAGCGCAGATTTTCCGGTTCCTGCACGACCACCGAGTGAGACGATGCCGACGTTGGTGTCGAGCAGGAGGTCGAGGGCCACCCTTTGCTCAGCCGAACGACCATGGAGGCCGAAGACTTCGCGGTCGGAGCGGATGAGGTGAACGCGCTTGTCCGCCCCGACCCGACCGAGCGCGGATGAGCCGCTGCTGAGAAGCACGACGCCGCTGTTGCAGGGCAGGTCGCGGGCGTCGTCGACATCGGCCACACCGTCGTCATAGAGGGTGTCGATAACCCAGGGTTCCACCATGAGTTCGGCCATGCCCGTGTACCCCGATGCCACCACAGCGTCCGCGCGGTATTCCTCCGCGGCAAGCCCGACAGCGGAGGCCTTGACCCGCATCGGCAGGTCCTTGGATACCAAGACCACGGCAGCGCCTTCGGCCTGATAGTTGATGGCCACCGACAGGATGCGGGAGTCGTTGTCGCCGAGGCGGAAGCCGCTGGGCAGCCGTTCGGGGTCGGTGTGGTTGAGCTCGACGAGCAGCGTACCCCCAACATCGTTGATGGGCAGGGGCGCATCGAGGCGGCCGTGTTCGGTCCGCAGGTCGTCGAGGTGCCGCAGGGCTGTGCGGGCGAAATAGCCGAGCTCGGGGTGGTGCCGTTTGGCTTCGAGTTCGGTGATCACCACGATCGGGAGCACCACCGCGTGCTCAGCGAACCGTTTGAGTGCATGAGGGTCGCTGAGGAGCACGGAAGTATCGATCACATAGGTGCGGCGAGTCGCTTCGGTCAACGTCACGTCAGATTCCTTCTGCGTGGGACCGTTCCATCACCATCTCCCGGTCCCACCTGATGCTCAGGGTTGGGACCGTGCTTGGTCGGGGACTGGTGTACTCCCCCATCGTCGTCTCCGCGGAGAGGTTCGATGCATGGACTGCCTCCGGTCGACAAGCGGCTTCCCCTCCGCCCGTCGATACCGACGCTAAGCCTCGACGAGGCGAATATGCGCGTGCCCCGCCGAGTCGTCACGGGCTTGTTCCCCGACGACCGTCAGAGTTCACACCCTGTTCAAGTACGCGGGGTTGCGCGCTCCTGCATCGCCGACCGCGCGTCGTCACTGACCGAATCGACGCTCCCGCTGGGCGTACGCCCGCAGGGCCCGGATGAAGTCAACGCGCCGGAAGTCGGGCCACAGCGCCTCACAGAAATAGAACTCGCTGTGGGCGGACTGCCAGATGAGGAAGCCGGACAGCCGCTGTTCGCCGGAGGTCCTGATGACCAGGTCGGGGTCGGGTTGGCCGGCGGTGTACAGGTGCGCGGCGATGTCTTCCATCTCGACCGTCTTGGCGAGGTCGGACAGGGACGTGCCCTTCGCTGCTTCTGCAGCGAGCAGGGACCGCACTGCGTCGCGCAGTTCGTGGCGCCCGCCATAGGACACGGCGACGTTCACATGCATGCCCTGGTTGTCCTTGGAGAACTCACCAGCGCGACGCAGCCGGCCGGCGGTCGCAGCAGGCAACAGGTCAAGGGCCCCGACAGGTTGGACCCGCCAGCGACCGGTCGCTGCGAGCGCGTCAACCATCTGCTCGATGACCTCGAGCAGCGGCTGGAGCTCGGCCTCGTCGCTGCGCTTGAAATTGTCGGTGGACAGCACCCACAGGGTGACGACTTCGATGCCCGCTTCATCACACCAGGCGACGAACTGTTCGAGCTTGTCGGCACCGGCCCGATAGCCGGCCACGAGGGGCTCGCCCGGGGCGTTGAGCCGCGCCCATCGACGGTTGCCGTCTGCCATGACGGCGATGTGCTTGGGCAGCTTGTCCTGGGGGATCTCGGCCATCAGGCGCTGTTCATAAGTCGAATAGAGCAGCCCTGCCGGGTGCAGTCGGTCCGCCCACTCGCGGAACCGATCTCGTTGCGCCATGGTCGGCACCATATCGGTTCCGCCCGAGGGGAGGCAGGCTTCGCCTGTAGCCAGTCCGTCGGCTGGGCCCAGCCGGGCCCAGCGGCTGTGTTGCGGCTGCCCACTCCGCCAGGTCGCCAGTTGCCTCTCAGCCCGGGGGTGCACGCCAGGATCGACCGGCGAGCGCGCCGGAGATGAGGGCGAGCCAGACCACGAGCAGGAAGGCTGGCCCGACGAGCGTGCTGCCGTAGGCGCTGTAGAGATCAAGAGTGTCCCCGACGCCACCACCGCGAATGACAGTGGCGAACAGGACGTGCAGGAGCACGACCAGTGCAAGCCCCAAGGTGAGCAGGACCCGGGCCTGGCGGGGAAATCGGGGACTGTCGCCGTTGGCCGTGGTAGATCCTGTGAGCAGATTCCATGCCACGCCGAAGAGCACCAGGCCTGACCCTGCGGCACCGAGCAGCGCCCCCACAGGATCGCCCAGCACATCGGGAAGAGCGATGGCCGCGCTGAGCATGAACAAGGCAGCACCTGCTTCGGCTCGCTCGCGTGTGAACCGTCGAGTCAGAACCCAGACGATGACGACCAGCATCGTGATGCTGGCAGTGACGACAGCCAGCCCTCCCGGCGTCCACGGCACCCGAACCACCCCTGCGGTGCGCAGAGCGTTGACCACCAGGAAAGGAATCAACCCCAGGGCGAACTCGGCAACACCCCGCCGGGCACGCCACGCCGCGACGCACCCGACGGCCAGACACCCGACCGCCGCCAGCCCCCAGGCCACCACGGCACGTCTTTCGCCCCACACCGCCCATGCCGGTCGGTCGGCAAAGGACCATCGTTCGAACAGCGCCCACAACGGCAACAGGGCGACTTCGAGGAACAGCAGGCCACCGACGCTCAGACCCACCAGCCATACCGCGCCGTTGTGGCTGGCCCCGAAGTGGTGCACGTCCGTCTGCCCGGCCGACCGACGGTCCGCCACGAGATCAGCAACCCGGCACAAGCCGCCCACCACGACAAGCAGGCCCAGCGAGGCCACCAGCCCGGACATCGCCCGCGGTTGACCCAGCCACCGCGGAATCAGCAAGGCGACAACGCCGAGGCCTCCAACGATGACGACCCCGCGAAATATCCGAACGCTGACTCGGTCCCCTGCCAGATCGGCCACCCATAGCGAGGTGCTCAAGGCGAAGTCCACCACCCCGAACGCGGCCACGATTGTGGGCGCTGCTGCGATGGTGCCCAACAGGAAGATCAGCAAGCTAAGAGAGATCACCTCCAGGCGAAGCTCGCTCTCCGAGAGCCAAACGGGGCCGAGAATGCCCATGGCCATCACTGCGCACACCAAGGGCGGTTCCCACCACCTGGGTGGACGCGTCCAGCGCCAGACAACCGTGAGCACCAACAGCGTGGCGGCAGTCAGCAGCAGCCGTGACGGCAGTCCGGCCTGCAGGTCGGCAACTGTGAAGCTGACGCTGGCGAAGCTGGAGAGGCCAGCCACCACCGCGACGAGCCGCAACGGCCAAGGAGCGTGCAGAAGCCCGGCGATGACCAGGCTGAGCGCGACCGCGCAGACCACGAAAGCCGGTGGGATCACCGGCAATGGGATCGATATCTCGGACACCATCGCCAGGTCGGTCCCGGACCGGATGAGTCCGGTAGCCAGCGTGAGACCAACAGCCACGAGGCTCATCAGAAGCGTGACCACGCCGACGCCGCGCAACCCGGGCGTCCAATCGTCAGTCCGCAGCCGCCCATCCCGAACCTGGTCGATGATGACCCGCTGGAAGACGGCCCGCCACAACGGCACGCGGCGGGCTCGTTTCGGGCCGCCCAGGATCCGACCCCAGTTCCGGGTCATCTCGGTGCTCACTGCCACACGCCTTGGCCATAGACCCCGAACGGGGTCACCACGAGAGCCCCGACCATGGTCGAACCGGGCCAGTTTCCGCGGGCAACTCCATCCGGGCCCACCAACCGGCTGCCGCCGGCCCCGACGAGGACGACATGCCCGCCGGCAGCCGCAAGGCCGTGATTCCACTGACCCGGCTGCTGCCAGACCCGGGCCCCATCGAGATCGAACGCTGTCGCGGCAGAGGCAGTGACAACCACGATCCGGTCATCACTCACGATCAGTTGGCCGTTGGCCACGACCCCCGGGTTGCGCTGCCACGCGATCCGACCATCGAGGTCAACGGCAGCCACTCCCAGGGCGCGTTCCACCACCACAACGCGCCCCTCCACTACCGCGGTGGCCTCGGGCGCGATGCCCGACCACTCGAAAAGCTGTCGCCCGGTCTGTCCGTCGAGCACCGTCAGGGAATCCCTCGTGAGGATGGCCACTATCCCGTCCCGAAATGCCAGCTTTTGCCCGGTGGTCTTGGCATCGATCAGCGTCGACCACAAGCGCGCTCCGCTAGCGAAATCGAAGGCGGAGACTCGCCCGTCAAGGGTGCGGGCCACCACCACCGAGCCATCGAGGGCCACGGCGCTCGCGACATCGTCCAACTGGTGGCGCCAGAGGATGCCACCCTCTGGCTGGAAAACGATCAGGTGCCCGCCGGAATCAGTGACCGCTCCGCCTTGTGGGCCGCCTGCGAGAGCGGTGGCCTCCTTGTCCAGAACGATGCGCCAGCGGTGCTCGAGCCACACCCTGGTGGTGGCCCATTCCGGATCAGTGCCATGACGCAAGCCAAGCACGGTCGCATCGCCCGCGTGCAACACCAATCCATTGGGCAACACCGCGCCGAGTTTGATGGTGGTCGGCGCGAAGGACTCCCTGCTCCCGAGCCACCGGTGCACCTCTTCTGTCTCCACCTTTGACCGGACCTGTCCGTTCGGCCAGCCAGGCACTCCGACGGCTGACCGCAGCAACGGCTCCGGACGGGGCGCGGGGAGGATCATGGCGTTCTCGCCGCGGTCCCCTTCGCCATAGCCAACCAAACCACGCCCCCGGCACCAGGCCAGTGTGACGACGCGCTCGGCGTCAGCCCACGGGATCGTCACCAGAGAGACCGAGCAACCCGGCAGCAGAGTCGAATCCCGGACCTCGACCCGGACCAGACGCTCCCCGGCTGCCGATCCCCTCACCTCCGTCATGACGGTGGCGTCGCGCCCGGCCAACAGGTCGTCATTG
>JAUNUL010000180.1 GCA_030538175.1 Propionibacteriaceae bacterium
ATCCGGCAGATTCACTTACATGTTCCATTATCGCCGAGTCGGGCCGGGATTTCCCGAGCCGTCACCCGATCTGTGGACAACACTCCAGAACCCGAATCCACTGTGGATAAACCGCCCAGGTCTTTGCCGGTGCGACGAGAAGTGCCCTCACGGCATCCATTCCAGGCCGCTATTCCCCTCCCCGAACGCGACACCGGCGACCGGCCCCATTGCGTCGCGGATGTAGCGAGCGTTCGTCCTTGCTGAGGAGAGCGCTGCCTGCGGCAGCGCCCGCTCGCTGTCGCCGGGGTGATTCCATTCCGCTGCCCGCCTAGACTTCGCCCCCATGGGTCCATTGGTGGTGCAGTCCGATCGCACGTTGCTGCTCGAGGTGAATCACCCCGACGCCGAGGCGTGCCGCATCGCGATCGCCCCGTTTGCAGAGCTTGAGCGGGCGCCGGAGCACATCCACACCTATCGCCTCACTCCCCTGGGCCTCTGGAATGCCCGCGCCTCCGGTCATGACGCCGAGCAGGTCGTCGACACCCTGATCACGTTTTCGCGCTATCCCGTGCCGTCCTCCCTGCTGATCGACGTGGCGGAGACGATGGGCAGGTACGGCCGTCTCCGCATCGAAAAGCACCCCACCCAAGGCCTCGTCCTCACCACCTCCGACCCGCCCGTGCTGACCGAAGTGACCCGTTCGGCGAAGGTGAAGGGCCTCCTCGGCGCTCGGATCGATGACGAAACCGTCGCCGTGCACCCGTCGGAGCGTGGCAACCTCAAACAGGTTCTGCTCAAGCTCGGTTGGCCCGCTGAGGATCTCGCGGGCTATGTGGACGGCGAGGCCCACGCGATCGCCCTCGACCACGCCCCCGATGACTCCCCGGCCTGGGAGCTGCGTCCCTATCAGCAGCACGCCGCCGACGCGTTCTGGCACGGAGGTTCCGGCGTGGTCGTCCTGCCCTGTGGCGCCGGCAAGACCATCGTCGGCGCCGCAGCGATGGCGCGTGCGCAGTCAACGACCCTGATCCTCGTCACCAACACCGTGTCTGCGCGCCAGTGGCGCGACGAACTTCTGCGGCGTACGTCCCTGACCGCAGACGAGATCGGCGAATATTCGGGTGCCCGCAAGGAGATCCGGCCGGTCACGATTGCGACGTACCAAGTCGTGACCACCAAACGCGACGGCATCCACCCGCACCTCGAGCTCTTCGACGCTCGCGACTGGGGGCTGGTGATCTATGACGAGGTGCACCTGCTGCCCGCGCCGGTCTTCCGGATGACCGCCCACCTGCAAGCCCGCCGCCGGCTCGGCCTGACCGCGACCCTCGTCCGTGAGGACGGCCGCGAGGGTGACGTCTTCTCCCTGATCGGCCCAAAACGCTTCGATGCCCCGTGGAAGGACATCGAGGCGCAGGGCTGGATCGCCCCCGCGGACTGTGTGGAGGTGCGGGTCACGCTCACTCCCGATGAGCGGATGGCGTACGCCCTCGCCGACCCGGACGTCCGCTATCGCCTGGCCGCGACGGCGGATTCCAAGACCCAGGTCGTCCTGGATCTCGTACGCCGCCACCAGGGCGCCCCTCGACTGGTGATCGGGCAGTACGTGGACCAACTCGACGAGATCGCCGAGGCCCTCGACGCACCGATCATCAAGGGCGCGACCACCACGAAACGCCGCGAGCAGCTCTACGCCGACTTCCGGTCCGGGAAAATCGACCTGCTCGTGGTGTCGAAAGTCGCCAACTTCTCCATCGACCTGCCGACCGCCCAGGTGGCGATCCAGGTCTCCGGCGCCTTCGGTTCCCGCCAGGAGGAAGCCCAGCGCCTCGGGCGGCTGCTGCGCCCCAAGGACGGCCTGACCGCCCGCTTCTATGCCGTCGTGGCCCGGGACACCGTCGATGCGGACTTTGCTCAACACCGGCAGCGATTCCTTGCGGAGCAGGGATACGCGTACCGCATCGCCGACGCGGATCAGCTGGACGACGATCAGCGACATCCGGGCTAGACTCGCGGGGTGCCGAGCGAAGACCCTGACAGCTTCACCACTGACAGAGAAGTGCTGCCCGGCGACCGCAATTATTCGGCCGAGCGCCACGTCGCTCCCGCTGAGCCCCCGCTCCCGCCCCGGCGGACCTATCCCAAGTCGCTGCTGATCATCGGCGCGCTGTTCGCCACTGCGCTTCTTGTCGGTGGCTTCATCTGGTTGCGCATGTTCCTCGGCGACCCGGCGGCCCGCAACGATCTCGGCCCGGAACCGCTGACGACCCTCACCCCCCGCGCCGGCACGCCGATGCCGTTGCAGACCGTCAAGGTCGGCGAGCGGGTGCATATTCAAGGGCTCTATGGCGATGGATCGTTCATGGTCGTCCGGCACGAATGGTCACCCGAAGGTGACCTGCCGACGAGCTTGGGCCGGCAATATCTGAACCTCGAGGTCCGCTATGACGCCGGCGAGGGCTCACTGTTCATCAAGCCCGACTTCTTCGCGGCCTATGACGTGAACAAGAACGAATACTTGTCAGGCATCGGCTCCGGCAAGGAACCGATCCAGCCCCAGGAGCTCAAGAACGGGAAGTCCGCGACCGGCTGGGTGTCAATCGAGATGCCGCCGGGCCGCTCGTTCTTCGTGGTCAGCGATGAGGGCATCAACCCGCTGGTGATGGTGGACATCCCCGGCCCCTAGCCCGGCCCGTCAGGCAGCCCACCCGTCGGTTCAGACCTCGCGCGTCGACTCGTCGGTCTCCCGGCCATAGTCGACGACCCAAGGCTCCTCCGCGAGCGCGACGAGGTCGAGCAGATAGTGCGGCCAGATCCATTCTGTCGTCTCCGCCAGCTCCGCCAGCGCCCACCAGCGGTTCGACTGCAAGGTGATCTGTTCATCGACCGTGTGACCGCTGATATCCACGTCGAATTTCGGCACCCGGACGACGAAGAACTCCTCGGCCTGTTCGAGCACCTCGTCTGAATAGCCGTGCACGGCGATCCGGCGGGACACCGGGCCGATCAGTTGGTCCTCCGCGACGACCAGCCCGGTTTCCTCCGCGAGTTCCCGCACCGCGGCCTGCGCCGGGGTCTCCCCCGGGTCGATCCCGCCGCCCGGGGTGACCCACCAGCGCAGGTCGGCGTACCCCGGATCAGAATCCTCGAACAGCAGAATCTCCTCGCCCGCGAGGACGACGATGCGGACGGCTTGGCGGATCTTGTTGCGCCGATCGGCGGGGTCGTCGGGGACGATGAAAACGCGGGTGGGTTCGCTCACGGACGTCAGCCTAACGACCCGCTCGAGCTCTAGCGGCCACGCTCCGCAGCCACGGCTGCCCGGACGGCCGGGGCGATCTCCTCGCCCACCATCCGCAGGAATGACTCGGTCGGGGGCCCGCCGAAGACATACGCGTTCATCCCGTGTTCGACGGTGAACCCGGTGAGCAGTTCGGTCCATTCGGCGACCGAATGATCGCCCCAGAGGTTATAGATCCGGTTGATGGACGATGGCTCGCGGCCGGCCTTGGCGCAGCCCTCGTCGATCCGGGCATGGGCATCGGGCAGCTTCTCCGGCGGCACGAACGACAGCGACGGCAGCCACCCGTCGGCCTTGCGACCCAGCAGGTCCAGCATCCGCGGTCCGGAGACCCCGAGCCAGATCCCGATCGGATGCGCCGGCTGCGGACCGGGGCGCGCACCCTTGACCCGGAAGTGCGTGCCGTCGTGGGTCAGGGAGCGTTCGGACCACCACGCCTTCATGACGTCGATGGCTTCCTCGGTCGCCCGGCGCGCTTCCCCCGGCGTCCAGCGGGGCCCGCCGAGCGCGACGATGGCGTCCCAGAACGCCCCCGAGCCGAGCCCCAGCTCGAATCGGCCGTTGGTCAGCCGGTCGATCGAGGCTGCGGTGTTGGCGAGCAGGACCGCTCCCCGCAGCGCCAGGTTCGCGACATCCGGAAACAGGCGAATGCGTTCGGTGACCGCGCCCATCGCGCTGAGCAGGGCGAGCGAGTCGAGCTGCTTGTTGTTGTACGGATGGTCCTGGACCCCGATCAGATCCAGCCCGGCCGCGTCAGCGACGCGGGCGGCGGCCAACAGCGTGGCGGGATCCTCAGCCGGGTCGGCGAACCACCCGAATTCCAGCTCGCGTCCATAGTCGGCCATGGGGACTCCTTCAGCGTGGCAGGTGGCGGGTCTCGGCGTCGATGAGCGTACGCCACGTCCCCACCAGCGCCGCGTCCACATAGGCCTTCCAGGAGCCGAGCGGTCGCGCGGCCGAGGTGAGATGGAAGGACCGTACGCCGGCTCGGACCAGCCAGGGCACGTGCTCCGGGAGCAGGTTTCCACCCGCGCAGATCAGCGCGGCCGACCGGGCATCCGAGCGGGCCCGAGCGATCAGGTCGTCCAGACCGTGCTCGAGGTCGCGCGCCGAACCGGCGGTGAGGACCTGGTCGAGGCGCGGCAGGGTGTGCAGCGTACGCCAAGCCCGGTCGGAATCCAGCGCATGATCGACGGCCCGGTGACAGGTCCACGGCCAATCCCCGTCGGCGAGGATCGCGCCCAGCACCTCAGCGTCGATATCGCCCTGGCCATTGAGGAAGCCCATGACGATTCCGTCGGCGCCGGCGGCGGCATAGCTCGCGGCCAGTCCGCGCAGGCGGGTGACCTCACCGCCATCGGTACCGAACCCGTCCCGCAACCGCAGCAACACCCGGACCTCGAGCGAGGTCGCATCGCGGACCTTCTCGACCAACGCAGGCTCGGGCGATCTGCCGGCGTCGACGAGCGATCCCACCAGTTGGACGCGGTCCGCTCCGCCATCCTCGGCCCGCTGGGCGTCCGCGGCGTGCAGCGCCAACACTTCCAGCAGCGCGGTCATGGGGTGATTCTGGCGCACTCCTGGATCCGGGCGAAGGTTGCGAGCGCGTTTCGCCACCCGAGTTTGGCGAGGTCGGTTTCGCTCCAGCCGCGATCGGCGAGCGCGTCGAACAGCCGCGGATAGGACGCGACATCCGGCAGATCGACCGGCAACCACGTCGTGCCGTCGTAGTCCCCACCCAGCCCGACGTGATCGATGCCCGCGACCTCGCGGACGTGTTCGATGTGCGCGATCACGTCGGCGAGCCGACTGGGCGTACACCGGGCACGAAGACCGACCAGAACTGACCGCGTACGCCACCTGAGCGCAGACGCGGCACGTCGGTCTGCACCTCGGGCACACCGGCCACGAGATCACAGGCCGCCAGGTCGCGGTTGAAGCGGTGCCGCAGTTCCCACGGCAGGTCGTTGTGGCCATCGAGCACGGGGATCACGGCCCGCACGATACCGAGTCGCCCGTGGCACAGTGCCGCGTGGGAACCTCCCCCGGAAACGCAAAGCGGCCCCGGGATGATCCCGGGACCGCTCGCGTTGTGCCAGTTGGCTCAGGCTCAGAAGCCCATGCCGCCCATCTCGTCGCCGGCGTGGCCGCCCGGCATGGGGCCGGCCTTCTCCGGCTTGTCCGCGATGACTGCCTCGGTGGTGAGGAACAGCGCGGCGATCGATGCGGCGTTCTGCAGCGCCGAACGGGTCACCTTGGCGGGGTCGATGATCCCGGCGGGGATCATGGCGACGTATTCACCGGTGGCCGCGTTGAGGCCCTCGCCCGCGGGCAGTGCACGGACCTTCTCCACCACGACGCCGCCTTCGAGGCCGGCGTTCTCGGCGATCTGACGCAGCGGGGCGTTGACGGCCTCGAGCACGATGCGCGCGCCCACGGCCTCGTCACCGGTCAGGTCCAGGTTGATCTGCTTGGCAGCCTGGATCAGCGCCACGCCACCACCGGGGACGATGCCCTCCTCGACCGCAGCCTTCGCGTTGCGGACGGCGTCCTCAATGCGGTGCTTGCGCTCCTTCAGCTCGACCTCGGTGGCCGCGCCGACCTTGATGACTGCAACGCCACCGGCCAGCTTGGCCAGGCGCTCCTGCAGCTTCTCGCGGTCGTAGTCGGAGTCGGAGTTCTCGATCTCGTTGCGGATCTGCTTGACCCGACCAGCGAGCGCTTCGGCGTCGCCGCCGCCATCGACGATGGTGCACTCGTCCTTGGTCACGCGGACCTGGCGGGCGGTGCCCAGCAGCTCCAGGGTGACGGCGTCGAGCTTGAGGCCCACGTCCTCGGAGATGACCTCGCCACCGGTGAGGATCGCGATGTCACCCAGCATGGCCTTGCGGCGGTCGCCGAAGCCCGGAGCCTTGACGGCGACGGACTTGAAGGTGCCACGGATCTTGTTGACGATCAGGCCGG